>JBHNNM010000747.1:0-1080 GCA_048563625.1 Gammaproteobacteria bacterium
CAGACTTTTCGCTTGCCAAATTAATGTTGCAAGCTTGCTTTAACAATCTCTTTTGGACTCTGAACTGAGCGACAGATAATCCACCTAGGGTTTTTAATGCAAGCGTGACTTTCTTGTTGACAGTAATCTGCTCTTTGAACACTGACTCTCGTAAGCCTGATTTCAGCTCAGAATTCATTCTTTTCAGTTCCGCTTTATGTTGTGCAAGAAGTTGCTGGTTTGATGTCCCTGCCCTTGCACTTTTAGCACTCTCCATTACTCTGCTTCTCTTGGGTTGCACTGACTTTGAAATGGATTTACGAGACTTTGAAATTTGCATGTATGTTAGTTTTATAAGATACAATATGTTTGTCTGCTGATGAATTCTGTTTGCATCGTAGGAGGCTGGTGGCAATTAGCTTCTCTTCCAAGTCAGACAATATTCTTCCTTTCCTCTACCAAGAGTGTCACTCATGTGACGCTTTCAGACTGCAACTGTTTGATTGGAGATGTTTGACAATCAACAAAACTAGATCTTTCTATCAGGTCCGTAGCATCTGCATCCTGGAGAATTGGCAACGTTTTTAACTGGAATGGAGATGTTTGAGCATCTGCAACTAACGCGCTTTGTTTTTGGGGGCGTTGAACAGTCAGGTGGGTCAAAAGATGCAGAGGCTTCGCGCTGTCGCTTTTTTAACCACCTGTCCTTGGCTGGCCTTCCTTCTTTGTCCTGTGCCACATAGTGAGTGCACACACTGCAGCTCTGTTCAGTATGAAGTGACCAAAATGAGTCTGTCGTCACCCGCTGAGAAACATTGTCTGGTATATTTACATCTTTTGTCCTGAGTGATTTATTTTCATCACTGTATAACATCTGTTACACATTCTTGTGGCATGCTTATCAGTGTCATCTCCATTAATGTTCAGTCAGGGCACTTGAATAATGTCTCTTTTGTAAACAACTCACAGTTTTGGAATTGTCTTTTCTGCAATTCTGCAAAGTCCAGTTAAACTGTCTTGGTGATTTGTCTGAAATCCTGAACTGTCAGAACTCATCTTTGAACTTACAGTAAGAAAGTCAAAAGAATAAACACAAAAACT
>JBHNNM010000748.1:0-1079 GCA_048563625.1 Gammaproteobacteria bacterium
CTCCAAGACAGTCCCTTCCTGTCCGCTGAGGATCTCCAGGACAGTCCCTTCCTGTCCGCTGAGAATCTCCAAGACAGTCCCTTCCTGTCCGCTGAGGATCTCCAGGACAGTCCCTTCCTGTCCGCTGAGGATCTCCAGGACAGTCACATGCTGCCCGCTGAGGAAGGGAAGCAACTCCCAGAGAAGCGCAGTGGGTGGAGTTTGTCCTTGAATTCAGCTGACGATCTTCAGCTTCTGAGTGTCCTGAACAAGAATATCCTGTCTCTCGATGCTGCCCAATATGTACAACTGCCGGATCTTCAGTCTGTGGAAAAGGTTTTTAATGTTTAGTAGGCGCACTTTGACATGACAGTGATGAAGAAAAGTTAACTGCTACGTCATCATCATCATCATCATCATCATCATTGTCAAGAACAACAGCAATAAGCAGTAGGAGCAGCAACAAGAAACAAACAGCATCCGAAACAACAACAGCAACAACGACACAAATAATAATGATAACAGCGGGGTCTTAGAGCACCCTTTCTCAAATAAACCCCAGGGGCCTTAACTATGAATCGGGCCTAAAGCGGTAGGCCGGCCTAAATCTCAAGGCTATTGACAATGGCCCGAAAATGGTAACCATGGACCGGGACTACACCAAAGTCCGGGCCGAACCTCGGGCCTAAACAGCCGATATTTAGGCTAGCGATTTCGCTGGACTAAAGGCCGTAGGCCCGGGACTATGACTGCTTTTGGCCTTGTTATGCTTGGAAAGTTGGTTTTTCTTGTTGTTTTTGTTTGTTTTTTGCTGTTGTTGCGTCTTTACGTCTGAATCCAGCATATTCTCTCTCATTTTAAATATTTTTATTTTCTTTCGTTTACATCGTCAAATGAGTACTAGATGTTCGTCGGCCAAAGCTCTTTCATTTTGGAGGGAAGAAAGGTCGCACTCGCCGAGCGACGCCGGCATAATGACTGATTAATGTGATCGTACGATTTAATGTTTGCAAATTATTATGACAGCAAGTTTGCTTGACGTCTTACATTATCACTTGATTTATTTTCTTGTTATTTAAATTCATCTGCACAGCGTAGGC
>JBHNNM010000749.1:0-1077 GCA_048563625.1 Gammaproteobacteria bacterium
TACTGCAGTAGCACGTAAAAGACCCCGGTCATTCTGCCAAAAGTGCAGGTGGCAGGTTACAGCTAAAACACGCGTACACCTTACGTATGTGGCTTTGCATGAAGTGACACGGTGCATGGTTGTATGGTGTACACAGAACGCGCCGAGATGGCAGCAGTTTATGTCGCACCAGCCATGCCAGCACTGTAAGTAGACCACTTCGATGGATGTTCAAAACCGCCCTATAAAAAGCTATTCACTCATGTAGAATCACATGAGAGCGCAGTTAGTCTGCTCGAGAGCGGAGAGTAGCGCTATATAAAAGCGATCAATAATAATAATATATACAAGGCAACACAGACACGGGCACCTACAGGATAGTGAGCCGGTTTGGCCTAGCGGTAAGGTGTTATGCTGGTAAGCGGAAGTGCCTCGGTTCGATACCGCTTCGGCTCTCCTTTTTCTTCAGAAGAGTTGTGGTTTGTGGACACTGTCCTGTAACTTTGTCTCTCACAATTAATGAAACATTAGAATGGCTCTCATCGCTGCCCATCTTAATTTAATGCAGGAGTCATTCTGGTGGTGAGAGTGTAGCGATAGATATCTTCTCCTACCCCTCTACCCCCCTTCTCCCCGCCCCTAATAAGCCTTGTGGTTTCTGTGGACGTTAAGCACCATGTTTACGTCCTTACGTACAGCACTGGGGCTCACAAGATGACCTGAGTGATACAAACAACTTTATCGCGCTAGAAGTTTGAAGATCGACAGTCCTGGAAGGCTGAAGAAGAAGGAACATTAACGGACCGTACCCAGCGCGTACGACCAGGATCAACCTTGAGCCACAAATTCTGAAACATTGTATCACCCCTCTCCCCCCACCCACCCCACCCCCGCTGCATGCGCCACTGATCTAAAAATACATCAGTGACGTGACCACACACACACACACATACACACAACTGAGCAAACTGATTACAACAGCATTCATAGATTATCTCATTCACGATAATGATATGCACTATCGTGTCTGTCCTGGGAGATTTCGTGCGAATGCAAATCATTCCCTAGGCCAACCTAGCTTTGCACGCCTTGCTACTT
>JBHNNM010000750.1:0-1076 GCA_048563625.1 Gammaproteobacteria bacterium
CCATCATAACGAACAGCTTCTCCCAGCAGGCAGGCGCTGATGGCGACTTGTTTTTTTCCGGCTTTGTTATTTTTTACATTCATATTTAATAGAAAAGCTGTTTAGTTATAGAACAATAAGGTTAAAATAACCTTAAATCAATAAATAACGGATCTTGCTATGAATATCGGTACTCTCCTATCCCCTTCTGCCGCCCGAGTGCTGTTTTGCGGCGGCGGTGAACTGGCCAAAGAAGTGGTTATTGAATTACAACGTCTTGGTGTAGATGTTATTGTCGTGGATCGTTATGCCAATGCACCGGCCATGCAGGTGGCGCACCGCAGTCATGTGATTAATATGCTCGATGGCAGCAGCTTACGCCATGTTATTGAAATGGAGCATCCACAGTATATCGTACCGGAAATTGAAGCCATTGCGACCCAGACTCTGGTTGAACTGGAGCATGAAGGCTATAACGTTATCCCATCGGCCCGGGCCGCCAACCTGACCATGAATCGGGAAGGTATCCGTCGTCTGGCTGCAGAACAACTGAACCTGAAAACATCACCTTACCGGTTTGCTGAAACCAGAGAAGAATATCTGGACGCAGTCAGAGAAATTGGTATCCCCTGTGTAGTTAAACCGATTATGAGTTCTTCCGGCAAAGGCCAGAGTACCATACAGTCTGAAACGGATATTGAAAGTACCTGGCAATACGCCCAGCAGGGTGGTCGTACTGGGGAAGGCAAAGTGATTATTGAAGGCTTTGTAGACTTTGATTTTGAAATTACCCTGCTGACGGTTCGTCATATTAACGGCACCGCCTTTTGTGAGCCCATTGGCCACAAACAGATTGATGGCGACTACCGTGAGTCCTGGCAGCCGCAGGCTATGAGCGATACCGCAAAAGCCAGAGCTATTGATATAGCACAGCGTATTACAGATAACCTCGGCGGCCTGGGTATCTTTGGTGTGGAGTTTGTTGTGGTCTAATAGAACTGGACACTTTAATAAGAGATAATAACAATCAATTATTGAGGTGTCATAATGGGACAGAAACGAACATACAAACAATATTCTAAAGAATATAAAGAAGA
>JBHNNM010000751.1:0-1076 GCA_048563625.1 Gammaproteobacteria bacterium
AATTACAAAAACTGGATCTGTATAATATCTTCTGCAGCCTGATCAGCTGGGAGCAGCTGCAGTTACTGGATCAACTGGCTCCGGAAAAAATTCAGGTACCCAGTGGTTCTAATATACGCATTGATTACAGCGAACCACAAAGCCCCATAGCCCGTCCGCCTGCAGGAATTATTTGGCCTGCAGCAGACACCGGCTATTTTAAAAGGCTGCTTCCCGCTCTTACTGCATCTGCTATCCCCGGCTTCACGCCCCATACAGGTCACCCGGGATCTGGCCAGTTTCTGGAAGAATACTTATAACGAGGTTAAAAAAGAATTGCGCGGCAAGTATAAAAAACACTACTGGCCAGATGATCCGCTTCAGGCCCAGGCCACCAGCCGGGCCAAACCACGAAAAAGATAATGTTTTACAAAATAATTATTACGATGAATGCAGTTCTTCATCAATTTTTTCTGATAAGAATATTTTTAATAATGATTGATAAGGAACATCACGCTTATTTGCCAGAATTTTTAGCTCATCGATCATTGTTTCCGGTAATCTCAGTGATATTTTTTTGGTGGGCGGTTTTAAATTAGGTAGCAAGGTCTTTTCTGCTTTAGACCAGTCAATATACTCCGTAGAATCAGCTTTTGACCAGAATTATCTTTCCTTGTCCTCAGTATCAAAATCAGGAATTTTCTTTTTCATACCGATACACCTCTCGCTCTTTTTTATTTATATCTCTGGCTGAAATAACACGAATAATATTATCTCTAATGGTACTGACAACAAATAAAGTTCTGCCGTTATCTGTTTGTCCCAGTGTAAAGTAACGCACTTCACTTTGAGAATGCTTTGTATCATTACCTATAATTAAAGGCTGATTAAAAAAAATCTGTTCACATTTCAGTATTTTATGTAACATAACACTTGATATCATGAGCATATACATAATTCAAGGAAATTGATAAATAATCATGTAAAATATCAGATTTCCTTTCAATTTGTAGCTTTATTAAAAAATAATAATCCAGATTTAAATCAAGCTTGGTTTTGTGTTTGACGAAAAAAATGAATGGCGATCACCAGCAATT
>JBHNNM010000752.1:0-1075 GCA_048563625.1 Gammaproteobacteria bacterium
GATTCTGGAGATATTAATTGCCACGGTGTATTGCTGTTTACTGTGCTGATTCCAGTATTTAACCTGGGTTAAAGCGGTTTCAAGTACAAAATCTTCCAGTTCAATAATCAGATTGGATTCTTCTGCCAGGGGAATAAATACGTCCGGTGAAACGGGACCTATTTTGTGGCTGTTCCAGCGCAGCAGAACTTCCATACTGTCAATGGTTTCATGATGACAATGTACCTAGGGTTGATACACTAGGTATAGTTCCTTATTATTAAGCGCAGTTTTCAGCTCATTAACCAGAATAAATTTCTTGGCTTTACGTTCATACAGTTCCTGATGGTAGAAATTAAACGCATTTTTGCCGTTCTCCTTGGCATGGTACATGGCCAAGTCGGAGAATTTCGCAGGGTATTGGCATTTTCACCATCATCAGGAAAAATGGCAATACCAATACTGCAGCTGATAAAAGCCTGGGTTTTATGGAACATATAGGGCTGGGAAATTGAGTGAATAATATTTCGGGCAATACTGGCCAGGTGTTTTTCACCGTCTACATTTTTCATAATAATAGTAAATTCATCACCGCTGATACGGGCGAGGAAATCATCTACGCGGATACTGGACTGCAGCCGGGATGCTGCTTCAATCAGCAGCATATCACCAAAATCGTGGCCCAGTGTATCATTGATACTTTTAAATTCATCCAGATCAATAAAAAACAGGGCAAAAGGCTCCCGGGTAATTTTATTACGTTTAAGTGTCCGGGACAGATAATTATAAAAACTGGTGCGGTTAGGCAGCTGGGTTAAGGCATCGTAAAAGGCCAAGGTTTCCAGTTCATTGGTTTTGTCTCTGACTTTGAGTTCCAGGGTAGTAGTGAGTTCTTCCAGTTCCCGGGTTTTTTTAGACAGTTCATCCTAGGCATGGATGCGAATACCGGTTTCCTGATCCAGCTGGGATATTAACTGCAGATTGGTAAGTTCCAGATTAAAGGCATTGAGCAGGCTGCGGTTGAAACGGATCACACTGAGGGTTGAAAATAAAGCAAGCAGTGTATAACCGTACAAATGGTTTAAGTACTGCTCAT
>JBHNNM010000753.1:0-1075 GCA_048563625.1 Gammaproteobacteria bacterium
ACGTCTTTATTAGATTCAGAATGGGTATTTCTGAGATAAAAACACACAAATTACGCTATTCAACTGACCCCTCTGACGATTTATCTTGTCCTCTGTGTAAATGTTGTGTGGATGACGAAATCCATTTTCTGTTTGTATGCAAAGCCACAGAAGCTTTAAGGTCAAATTTTTTGCCACAAGTATACTGTCAGGACTGGAGAAAACAACTAACCATTCTGAACGACACTGAGCATATGACCAACGTTGCGCGTTATATTTATCATAGCTTAAAACTTAGAACACAGCCACAGCTAAACTAGATTTTAAGACTTAATCTGTGGTGTTTCTTGTTTCTACTTGTATTTTACTATTTGCAGACCCTACCCAATGAGTACATGTTTATTCAGTTACATACACGCCGTGTTTAATCTGCAAACTTTGTCCAGCACGTTCTTGTGTCATTTTGGTATGTATAGTACTGTTAAATATATGCCGAGAATGAACACAGATCGCATATTTGTGACATTTCCCGCAAAATTTGTAATGTTACAGAAACTAACTGAACTGTCACTAAACACACATATGCAACTCTATTTCTGTGTTTTGAGCTTCTTGACTTTATGTAGGAGGTGTTGTAGTGCTGCACCTTGATAATCTACCTCGGGTTTTTCTGCAGTGCAAGGGCTGGTGGCCACTTGGATCACAAAATACGTACATATGTTATTCGTGTACATGATTATTTTTCTTCTATTTTTTCCTTCCCTTTTTTACTCCCCTCTCCCCCTCCGCCCCTGCCTGCCGCCCCTCCTCCCCCCCCCCCAGCCCACAACTGATGCAGTTTTGTGACCTGTGTTACGTGGATGCACAGACGAGTGGTTTTGTGGGACTGGGAACTAATGCATTTTCAGGCTTATGTGTACATTATTTTTGTGTACCGTTTTGTGTATGTTGATATGAGCACTCGCTCAAGTCAAATAAACCATTTGAGTCTTGAGTCTTGAGTCTCTCTCTCTCTCTCTCTCTCTCTCTCTCTCTCTCTCTCTCTCTCTCTCTCTCTCTCTCTCTCTCTCTCTCTCTCACACACACACACACACAC
>JBHNNM010000754.1:0-1074 GCA_048563625.1 Gammaproteobacteria bacterium
GATGAAAAGTCTGATGGAAGATGTTAGGAAATTTATGAATAATGTGTCCCCCTTTCCTGGTTCTGAAATTCAACAGAAAAGGTTATAGGGGGGTGGACACCTTTTAGGATCAGCTATTTAGATAGCTGGCCACGAAAAAGCATTTGCTTATAATCGCTATTGGTCTTACTGGATATCCAGGATAAGAATTTTTGATAATTTTCTTCAGCAATTTGATGTCCGTTCATTTTTTCTCTGCCTTAGTTATCTGTTTCGGTTCTGTCTCTATCAATACGAGGGAGAGGTTCATTGAGCTGATGTTCTTTTAGTCCATATTTATATGAGTTATATTGCCAAACAACAAACTGTTCCAAAAGAGCTGCATTTTTGGCTTTAAGACTGTCTATTTCACTTTGTTGTCTTGCTATCCTTTCAGCAGCTGCATTTAGGCTAACTGGTTTTGCCTTTCTTGGGCCATGAACCTTTAGACCCGATTTTTTTAACGTATAAGCCTCTTTTATCTGTTTAATGGCATTAAGAGACTGGCGTGTTGGTTTTTTGCCAACAACAGGCTCTGCCGCTTCGCAGATAGCATCCCAGGTGATTTTCTCCTCATCCCAGGAATAAATGATATTAATAATTGCTTCAATATCTGATTTTTTTAGATGCTTAGACAAATCCACCTCCTAATAAATCACTCATATCATCTAATATTTTCATTTCATCCTGTTTGGTATCAATGGCATTAGACTTTACAGAAATTGCTCTTCTAATCGGACTAAAAGCTTTATCATTTTTTTATTTGATCTGAGCACCATCTTTTATAGTAGGGTCTTCAAGGATCGATACCAGTTCTATTAATCCTTCTCTGGTATTTTTATGGTATTCATACCAACGATCCGCTCCAGCCAACCCCTGATTCATTGCTTCTTCCGCTGAAAAATATTGTTTTTCGACTTCTGACAATCTTAACTTGATTCGTTTAAGTTTTTCCTTCTCTCCTTTAATACAGACTTGTTCATTGCAGTTAAGGCAATCTCTGTATTTATTACAAGGTGTCATTGTAAAATCATGAATACAAATACCAAACTCAGT
>JBHNNM010000755.1:0-1074 GCA_048563625.1 Gammaproteobacteria bacterium
CATACAATCACCATAGACCCATCTTTCTCTGGCACCTAAATACCCTCCCTTCCTAAACACCACTATATTACTTTTATTCATATTTACTTTAAGTTGTAATCTTGACGCAGCACTAAACAGATTGTTAAGCTGCGTCTGGAGACCAATAACAGTTTCAGACAGCAATATCATGTCATCTGCAAATAACAGTATCACTAGCTGGACAAAATCATTGCTCAGGCTTACTCCATGTCTGCCATTGTAAATAATATCAAGGGCAAGTTCATTTATAAACAGTGAGAACAAGACAGGGCTACACACATCCCCCTGTTTCACACCACGGGTACAGTTGATATAGTCTGTAAACGTAGCACCACATCTAATTCTAGCCTTCACATTTTCATACATACTTCTAACGCACTTATACAGTCTACCCTTAATACCATTTTTCAAAAGAATAGGCCAAAGTAGTTTTCTCGATATCGAATCGAAGGCCTTCTCAAAATCTATAAAGGCCACATACAACTTCCTATTTAAGGCAAACTGTTTCTGAATCATAGCCATCAGTGTAAACATATGGTCAACAGTTGAGTAGTCTTTTTTGAAACCCGCTTGACATTCTCCCGTTAAATTGTTCTGTTCGATCCACTCCTGTAGCCTGTTGTTAATAATGGAACTATATAACTTACTACTGATATCACATAGAGATATTCCCCTGTAGTTGTTTGGATCATTTTGGTTACCCTTCTTAAAGAGGGGAACAATTATGCTCTCTGTCCAACTATCTGGATATATACCATGGTCAAACAAAACATTGAAAAACTTAACCAAAAAGTCCACTGCCAAATGTCCAGCATGCTTAAAGAATTCACCAATAATGCCATCCGGACCTGCAGCCTTACCATTCTTTAACCTTTGGATGGCTAACAAAACTTCTTCTCGTGTAATTGGTCTGTCATAATCGACATCACTTACACAATTTTCAAAATCATCATCAGAATCTTCATCATAGTTATCTTGTTCAAGCACCTTTTGAAAATGGTTAAACCACTCCTTTTCTGAAATACTGTTATGAGGCTGATACTTGTTCTTCGA
>JBHNNM010000756.1:0-1070 GCA_048563625.1 Gammaproteobacteria bacterium
GGACACCCCCCATCTACGACGTCCCCTCCATCGTGCTCGTCTCCAGGTGTGACACTGCTGTCCTACGGACCGCCTCCTCTCTCTGCTACAACATCCCCTCCACCGTTCTGTTTCCCCGTTCCGCCGAACACGCTAGCCACGACACGTCAGGCAAGTGTAAACTCTGACAATCTGGTCACTCTTACAGTACCGCATAAAGCCACTTCTCATCCGACAGGCAACAGCCGTCCTGCACAGAACTCACTGAGGTTAGCTTACTTCAATGCCCAGTCATGCCGCCAGAAGGCCAGCGAAATAAACGATCTAGTTGTTGATGGTGATTTTGATATTCTGCTGATGACGGAAACCTGGCTTTACGCCAGTGGTGACGAGGCTTACATCACAGAGATGACCCCCAGTGGCTACCTCTTCCATTCGTTCCCACGCATCGGCCGCAGGGGTGGCGGCATTGCAATCATGTTCAAGTCCGCGCTGTCTGACTCCATTTCCATGCATCCTCTACCGTTCAACTCGTTCGAGTCGGTGGAACTGCGGTTATCAAATGATAGCACATCAGTCTCGGTGATTTGTTTATATCGTCCCCCTCCCAGCAAGCAAAACAAACTGTCAAACAAAATGTTCTTTGAAGAATTCCCAACGCTGGTTTCTGAATACAGTCACGCACGCAGAGATCTCGCGTTTATTGGTGATTTTAACTTTCATTTTGAAGACTCTTCCAATGGCGATGTTGACCAGTTGAAGACTTTGTTGAACGACCACGACCTGGTTCAGCTCGTGGACATGCCAACGCACAAGCGAGGCCATGTCTTGGACTGGGTCATAGTGCGCCGTGACGCCAGCTGTCTTTCTCTCGAGACTGTAGAAGACATTGCTTTGTCTGACCACAGTGCCATCTACTGTAGCGTAAATGTCCGACGGCCCACTGCACGGAAACGGCTGGTTACATCACGCAACCTGAGAGCCATGAACTCCACTGACTTCCAGGCTGACATCAAGAGCTTCGCGGAGACAGCAGGCGACCAGTGTGCCGACCCGGGGCTTCTCGACGTTTACGACACCGGCCTTCGTCA
>JBHNNM010000757.1:0-1069 GCA_048563625.1 Gammaproteobacteria bacterium
TTACGTACCGGTGGATGATACCCATTGATTGAAATTTCGTTATTTTTAATATCAGCCGATAACCATGTCTCTGATATAGTAATGACATCATGATCTGTTACTTCACTGTCGAGTAAATCTAATTTCCGACGAAGACTACGGGCATTTATGTGAATTATTGATAACTCTTTGGGCTGTACTCTGCAAGGGGGTCCTGGGTTGAGGTGAATGTCACCAGCGGTTTGAAGCAACAACTGAATAATTATAAGCGGTAACACGGTAAAACAAAAGGATTTTATGTCGGGGACTTGTTTGCGGGTACCTACATATGAATAATCAGGCATAAACGTTACAGGGGTGTCATTTCGGTCCTTGTATGTATGCAGGTCGTTGGATGCTTGACTATTATTTAACAAAATGAATAGTATCAGTGCAACATTAATGCCTCTGCTACCTTCCAGATATAATGCTAAAAACGGCCATATTTCTGAGGCAGAAATAAACGCTAGTTTAAAAACTGACAATTGGGCCGCCCTGTCATGGAATCCTCCCACCCTGGCCCTATATAAAGAGATACCTATTGTCATTATGTAATGCCTTTCAAAGAAAGGTCAAATAGAAACACGGCCATGGGTGACAGATTATACGTCATGCAACTGTAGCAGGCGAGCAAGATAGACAGAAAATGGGTAAAAAAGGAAGTATAGATACAAAAACTGCTCAAATGACAGTATGAAGTAACACTTAGTAGCAACAACGACGAGGTATAACAAGTTGGAAAGAAGACAAAAAAGAAACAGGTTACGATAAACACCATGGGTGATTATGTGTGGTTTCGCTCTCTCAGCCAAACAATATTAATGACTTATTCTCCACAGCTACAATCTCCGCCAAAGGCTGTGTCTAACCGAACCCTCCTCCGATGTTTAAGTATCACGAAAGGTCAGTAAACATAAATTGGGGAGATGCTTATAATAGTAAATAGCAGCTCCTTGCTTATATAACGACAGCGTTCATGTAGTTCGTGACCTCGACCAGACTAAATTCATCAATGAGAAATTTAAATGGAAAATCTAGAGACTTCACACCA
>JBHNNM010000758.1:0-1066 GCA_048563625.1 Gammaproteobacteria bacterium
CAACATAAAGAAGCTAGCATGGAAATGTAAGAGAAATATCCCACATAAAGTGGCCAGCATGGGATGTGTAAGAGAAACTCTCCACATGGAGAAGCTAGCACAGTACATGTAAGAGAAACTCCCCACACAAAGAAGCCAGCACAGGATGTATAAGAGAAACTCCCAACACAAAGAAGCCAGCACAGGATGTGTAAGAGAAACTCCCCACGTAAGGAAGCCAGCACAGGATGTGTAAGAGAAACTCCCCACACAAGGAAGCCAGCACAGGATGTGTAAGAGGAACTCCTCACCCAAAGAAGCCAGCAGAGGATGTGTAAGAGAAACTCCCCACATAAAGCACCAAGCACAGGATGTGTAATAGAAACTCCCTACATCAAGCAGCCAGCACAGGATGTGTAAGATAAACTCCCAACATGAACAAGCCAGCATTGGACATGTAAGAAAAAACTTCCACCTATAGAAGCCAGCACCAGATGTGTTAGAGAAACTCCTCACATAAAGAAGCCAGCATGGGATGTGTCGGTGCAAGAAACTCCCCACATAAAAAAGCCAGCATTGGATGTGTGAGAGAAACTCCCCAAATAAAAAGATGTCTGTCCTTAGTGACTGGTTTTTTTAATTATTTTTTTACCACTTTCGTAGGACTCCTTCCTGTTAGGGTTTTTGTCTACCCAGCTATTCTTCTTAGCGGTTTTGCTCTGTTTAGTACTTAGTACGACTGCTTTCTGTTATGAGCACTTCTTTTAGGGACTTTGCTGAAGTCTTCTTTCACCAGGCTGTCTGTCCTTAATTAGTGACTCTGTTCTTATAAAATGAAAAAAAAAAAAAGCCAGCACGGGATGTGTAAGGGACACTACCCAGATAAAAATGAAAGCAGTATGGGATGTGTAAGAGAAAGTCCACCGAGTCAAAATCAGCGCAGGATGTGTAAGAGACACTCCACCGAGTCAAAGTCAGCACAGGAAGTGTAAGAGAAACTCCACCGAGTCAAAGTCAGCACAGGATGTGTAAGAGAAACTCCACCGAGTCAAAGTCAGCACAGGATGTGTAAGAGAAACTCTCCAGA
>JBHNNM010000759.1:0-1062 GCA_048563625.1 Gammaproteobacteria bacterium
TGGAATAACAACAATGTGTCTAAAATGAAAGCTGAATTAGAGCCGTGGTGTCTCATGGCTGATCAAACTAATATGACCTACTTGAAAACATTTGCTCGTTCAATGAGAAAGAACAAAGATGCTATTTGCAACTATGCTAAACATCAACTGACATCAGCCAGAATAGAAGCTGGCAATGTTAGTATTGGCTTAATAAGAAAAAGAGCCAGAGGGATTCGGGATACCGAATATTTTAAACTAAAAATCAGGCAAACCTCCATTCCTGATGAGCAGAGCATGTTCTATTTTGGACAAAATCTCACTCATTAAAGCGGAGAACAACCCAAAACTCACCAACATTTCCTTATAAATCAATACACTATGATTTATTCAGGGCGGACTATTTAAGCACAAGAATATGAACTGCCTCACACTTTTCTAATGTAAGGCATTTTCTACAAACTCAAAGCTGTAAAATTTTCTGACACTTTTTATATTCTCTAAATATTCCTTCTTTATGACAAAAATCAAAAAAAACAAAAATGCTTTTAAATGTGAGAAATTTATGACACTTTAAGATCAATTTAAGTCTATAATAGGCATCTCCTCGCAAGACTATTTTACTTTTTGGTTCACCGTATTTTTTTAGGTTAAGTCCATGCCCATTGAACAAGATGTTTTAGCTGATATTAATGATATACCCACCCCCATAGCAGATACCGAAACAGATAATAATAATGATACTGCGGTACTGCGTGACTGTGTTCGTTCTGTCTTAACCAGCTATATTAAAGATCTGGAAGGCCATAGTGTTGATGATTTATACCAGCTGGTGCTGGCGGAGGTTGAAGCCCCCCTGCTGGAAACCGTATTAGGTCACACCTATGGCAACCAGAGTAAAGCGGCACAGATGCTCGGCATCAACCGGGGTACCCTGCGTAAAAAACTGAAGCAATATAATATAAATGCTGATGTATCCCCACGAATTTATTAGAAAATTCGAGGTTTAAACAAGATCGACTTTCATGGTGAAATATGATCAAATTTGTTTCGACCAAAAAACAAATCAAAAGAACACCATGA
>JBHNNM010000760.1:0-1062 GCA_048563625.1 Gammaproteobacteria bacterium
GATGTCATTAAAAAAATTATTTAGTGTTCAACCTAGCTACAGCTAACTGTAGGAGGGCACTCTTGATATTCCGCAGTTAAGGCAACTAAAACCATTCCTCGAGCAGATGGCCATGGCTTGCATACTGTGAATGGAAAAGTGGGAGGTATACTGGACAGACTGTTTTTTCATGCCGCAAGACCTGGTTGAAATCCAGGTGGAGCAACCCCAAAAGGAAGATAACTATCAAGAATACACAGAGCTTGAGAATCGTGATGGCTTCAGGTTTGAGGCTGACATATATGTCTAAGCTGGACATGCATTCAGTGACACTCAAAGTAAGGGACATTCAGGTTTGGCAGCCTTCTATGGCACCGGCTTTGGTATCTTTGGCTGAGAAAAATAAAACCCAGGCTATAATGATAAGCAGTAAGAAATAAAGAGAGTAAAGCGTTTAATTTTTAAATTTTTTCAGATAACAATTTCAGAAAGTCAATAATGATTTGTCAAATCATTGACAGTGTGAACGATCACTTTGGTGAATATCTTTGACATTTCCTAGTTGTTCGTCTGTATTCTTGGCATAATAGCAAAGAGCCCGCTGACTGCAAGCTGATATGAAACTGTCCAGCATGCTGAATTAAGCCAAACCAGAGATGCGATCCGGTGGCATCAGGCTCCTAAACCTAAACTGTTTTAGCAAAGCTGGTAAGTTTTACATTATTATTATTGATCGCTTTTATAACATATTAAACTGTTCAAACAATAAAACAATATATGGAAATGGCCTTTTTTTGTCATAATAAATGAGTTGCCGCTACAGTCTGTGTGTGTGTGGGGGGGGGGGGGGTAGGCGCGTGCATGCCGCCGTGTGTGCGTGTGTGCATTGCTATTGTTAAGAATTTTCCTTGTATTTGAGCGGTTTTTATTTCCGTGTTTCATTGAGTCGTTGATGTTTTATTGTTAAATATATTGACTGTTTTATGTAAATGACGAGCCAGAAGGCAAATTTCTCTACACAGAGACAATAAAGTTGTATTGTGTTGTACTTTACTTTCATCTGAGTAGACTGTTGCACTGCGC
>JBHNNM010000761.1:0-1061 GCA_048563625.1 Gammaproteobacteria bacterium
TAAAGTCATTTTGGTTGTTTGTGTAACTGATGTAATACAATATACAAACATTACCAAAAGTCGAAAAGATTTTTTTTTTAATATAAAAAAAATTATACAACACAATCACATCAGAGAAATAAATATTATGGAACAGTTACAGTGGAAGAAGTTTCATGCAAATTCCAAGCCTTGGGACCTCAAAGGACAGCCAACCCCCCTCATAAGCATGCATATATTTCAAAACTCTTTACATATTTATGCACACTCTCTATTCAAATACACAAAACATCCTGAAAAATATAACTTTTTTTCTTAGTCTTAAACACCATTCTCATTCTTAAAATTATCAGGCTTGTACTAACACTTGTATCATAGTCACTCCAGTCAGTGTTATGAAGAAATGCTATGATGATTATAATGTTAATGTCTGTTAACACAACCATACATGACATGTCACTGAAATGCTTTGATGATGATTATGTTATTGTCCATTTCTTATATAGCTTCTGACAAAACAAAGTTCCGTGAAAAATAATCTGGAAAGTTTCATACAGATGCAAATTCCCAGCCTTGGGACCACAAAGGACAGCCAAATTCGTCATACGCAAGCATATGTTTCAGAACTCTTTACATGTTTATGTACACTGTTCAAATAGCTGTGGCACATTGGACTGTTTGAAACAGCAGGGAGTGACATCATCCAGTATCTTGGGAAAGGACACCCAGCATCTGAAGTCAAATGCCTGGGGAAGTCCATGAACTTCAATCATGGCTGGGTATTCTTTTCAGGAATCTGTCAACAACAACAACAAAAAGTTAAAACAACGCAAAATCTAACCCCAACTAGCCCCTCAAACTATATACATATATCTAAATGACTAAAAAGTCAAAAAAAGCATAGAGGTGGGCTTGACTGACAAGTCCTGTTAATTCACTCAACTTATCAGGTTGGATCTGTCAACAACAACAAAAAGTTAAAATAACAACATGAAATCTAACCCCAACAAGCCCCTCAAACTATACATATAAATCATAGAGGTGGGCTTGTCTGACAAGTCCTGCTAATTCACTCAACTTCT
>JBHNNM010000762.1:0-1059 GCA_048563625.1 Gammaproteobacteria bacterium
ACCTTATTAGAACAGGCGTCCAAAGCACTGGCCGAACTTAATTCGTTTTCTTTGATTGTGCCGGATATCGATTTGTTTATTCGTATGCATATTATCAAAGAAGCCAATCAGTCCAGCCGCATTGAAGGTACTCAGACTCATATTGATGAGGTGCTGGCGAAAAAAGAATCCATTGATCCGGAAAAACGCGATGACTGGCAGGAAGTTCAGAATTATATACAGGCACTGAATAGCGCACTGGATGAATTACAACAATTACCGTTATCCATGCGTCTGCTCAAACAAACTCATGCCATACTCATGTCCGGTGTTCGGGGTGAACATAAATCCCCCGGTGAATTTCGTACCTCACAAAACTGGATTGGCGGCAGTAATCTGCAAAATGCAGTTTTTATTCCACCCCACCATCAGGACTTGCCTGAACTGCTGACCGATCTGGAGAAATTCTGGCATAATGAGCAAATTTTAGTCCCTCACTTAATCCGCATTGCCATCAGTCATTACCAGTTTGAAACTATCCACCCGTTTTTAGATGGTAATGGCCGTATCGCTCGGTTATTAATTTCGCTTTATCTGGTCAGCAATGGCTTATTAGCCAAACCTTCACTCTATCTGTCTGACTTTCTGGAGCAACATCGTGGCGCTTATTATGATGCCTTAAGTCAGGTCAGAACGTCACATGATTTAGGTCACTGGATAAAATTCTTCCTGACCGCTGTACAGGAAACCGCCACCAACGGCAAAGAAACATTCCAGTCAATCCTGCAACTCAGGCAAACCATTGAAGCCCGGATTGTCACCTTGGGCAGACGAGCCGAAAATGCCCGAAAACTGCTACTCAATCTCTATCAACAACCCATTATGAGTATTAAACAAGTGGCTGAACTGCTTGATATAACCCCCAGAGCCGCAACCGCATTGGTTATGGAATTTGTCAAAATGGATATTTTAGTCGAACAAACCGGTTATACACGCAATAGAGAATTTGTTTTTGAGCCTTACCTCAGTTTATTCTAAAAGTATAACAAAGGTAATTATATTGTACTTTATCTTATAAAA
>JBHNNM010000763.1:0-1057 GCA_048563625.1 Gammaproteobacteria bacterium
CTGTTTCTCCTACTGTGACTAGCTATGCAACAGCCAAAAATTGCTTTATGCCTCTGACTGAATGAAGTGTATCAAATTAAAGGGCTCTTGAAGCTGAATCCATCGCAGTTTATTTCACTCAAATCAGATCAATAGTTTGGGAGATATTCACATTTTAAGTTCCAAAAATCAGCTCAATTTCGGGACAGTCCTTTACTATGACAATGAAGGATATGAAGGCAAAAGGGTGGACCTGTGGAAAGCAGCAATAATAAGGGTTTATGTACATAAAATCTGAATGACTCAAGTCATTGGTATTAAAGTTGGTGAATTTATATTTTGGGACATGACGAATCCAAAAACGGTGAAAAAAAGTGCCTCACAATCCAATTTCAAAAGATAATTAGCATACTGTTATGTAATAACTAATTAAGTATAATAATTAACTGATTTGTGCATGTTCACAGGACTTACAGATTTTAAACAAGGAAATTTAGATAGACCAATAGTGTACACCACTTCTTAGCATAGAATCTAACCCAATTTGATCCCTCATTTGCATAAATTACATAACAAACTCGTTACTGTTCCTGGTTGTTTAGATACCTTAATTATCCCTGAAACAATCTTCAAAATCTGCACATGGGGTTTCTTATTTGTGGTAACCTTGTTGAAATTTGTACCTGTAGCATTAGCAGATCACTGATGTGCAATCTAATCTGCATAAATTAGCATAACGAGCATCTATAAATTTTTCATAAATTGTTTATATGAAGTTACCTGCCACATCTATCAGAATACTGAAATTCAGCTCCTGGAGCTTTGCCATTATAGTAAATTGACTGAAATGGTGTCAACCTTGTGAAGTAATTCAGTATATTTGCATAAATTAGCATATTAATAAAACATGCTAATTTAATTCAGTTTATTTTTTTAACTAGAACTTTCAGATTTTTAGTTTCAATGTTGTTTTTTGTGTTGCAATTACCACAGGTAAACAGGATCAATCAATGTCAATTTGTGTTCATATCATTACCATAATATAACAAACAAGCTCGTTAGGCTAATTTATTTGCAA
>JBHNNM010000764.1:0-1057 GCA_048563625.1 Gammaproteobacteria bacterium
CACAATTTTCAAAATCATCATCAGAATCTTCATCATAGTTATCTTGTTCAAGCACCTTTTGAAAATGGTTAAACCACTCCTTTTCTGAAATACTGTTATGAGGCTGATACTTGTTCTTCGAAATTTTACGCATATTCTGCCAGAAAGCCTGTTGGTCTGATACTGACTGCATAAGATTGTTCAACACATTTTCATTGAACTTCTTTCTCTTTTGCTGCAACAGTTTTTTATACTCTCTTCTAGCACAACAATAATCCACACTTTCTGCACGATCTAATGATTTACGAAATTTACGTAATAACTTTCTAACGTTTTTTCTAGCAGCCCTACACTCTTCATCATACCATTCATCCATCCTCTTTGGTCTGTTAACATATGTTTTCCTTTTCATGTACTCGGCATTCTGTTTTAAACAGTCATTGAAGGATTGTAGGGCCTCATTAATATCCACATCAATTAGACTCGAGGCGAGACGCAACTGTTCTTTGGATTTATCAGAATGCATAGATTCAATAAACTGCTGGGCACAGTCAGCTTTCCATACAAATTTTGCAGTACATTCATTTTTGTCTGCTTGTGCTGCAGGTTCTATCATTTCTTCAACATTTGTATGCAATTCTAATGGCATGTGGTCTGACTCGATTCTTTCCATAACACAAAGCCGACAGTCATGCTGAATAAGAGCAAACAGGTCTTCGGAAGCCATAAAATAATCGTTCACGCTATTTCCACAATGAGATATGAATGTATAACGACCCTGTAGGTCGCCATTACAAACTCCATTCAAAATATTCAATCCAAAAGCGGTACACATGTTCAATAACTTTTTTCCGTATGGATTCAATACAGAATCCTCCGAACATCTCACTGGTGTTTCCTCAACAGCACGTGCAAAGACATCATTTTCACTTTGACTTATAGGAAACTCGTTGGCTATTCTACTATTCAAATCGCCACACAAGAGTAAATAAACATCATCCAAAGATAACATTACATCAGCCAAACTTTCTTCAAGTAAAGAAATTCCATCGTCTATATCAAACGCCGAATAGTAAGG
>JBHNNM010000765.1:0-1056 GCA_048563625.1 Gammaproteobacteria bacterium
GAATACTGCTGAACAAAGGTGGGGCTTCCTGCGTAAAGTTCATTACTGCTGCCCTGCGGCATGACTGAGAAACCGCCATGCAATCCGATCAGTCGGTTATATGGTGTATTTAAACCATCATAGTAAAGGTAAGAGCCGGCTTTACTTGCAATAAATTCAAAATTTTTCGTGGTACCTGCTTTAATAACACCGCTATCAACAACACCATCAATAACAAAACTGTGATCAGTGGTTAAGGTATTAATAATAGTAACGGCAACTGTATCACCTTCCTGAACAATCAAATGTGCACCAGGCACATTTAAACTGGTTGTATCTTCACTGAAACCACAGAAATACACATCCACACCATCGGGCTGAGTAATTGTTCCTTCAGTGATATAAAAGGTTTTTGAGATAGTCGCTGCATGAGCTCTGGGTGTCCATGATAATAAACCGGTACTGCCAAGCATTATGCTAAATAACTGTTCCGAAATGGTGTCCATATAAATGGAACTTAAGCTTTGTTTATCGATCAAAGAAATTAACCAAAAAAACCTGATTAAACAAAGCTTAAATATGAATAATATTATAACGGAACTGAGCCGTCCTGTACGCCGACGGTTAAAAAGAGTCGTACAATTTAACAAAGATGGTAACTACAGAAGACGGGCTAAAGCCATTTTACTCCTGAATGAGGGTTACAGCAGAAAACAGGTTTCCCAATTACTGAGTGCCAGCCGGACAAGCATCAGAAAATGGGTACAACGCTTTGAACAATTTGGTGAATCAGCCCTGGTTCCGGAAAACCGGGGCAGAACACCCTATAGTATCAATGAAGCCATTTGTACCCGATTGCTGGAGTTGGTTCAGAAACAACCAAAAGAATTTGGATGGTTTAACTCAAGATGGACTTCAGAATTATTAACCAGGCAGGTCAATGAGGAATTTCAGATCTGTATTCATTCTTCGACTGTCCGGAGGTTATTAGCTGAACTGGGTATAAAATGGAAACGAGCCAGCCCGACACTGTGCCTTCAGGATAAGGAAAGAGCTCGCAAAATGAAGAAGATAGAG
>JBHNNM010000766.1:0-1056 GCA_048563625.1 Gammaproteobacteria bacterium
ATCTCCCGTCACTGTTGCACAACGTCAACATTTGGATCGCAGACAGTCGACGATGAAGTCCAACTATGACAGACATGCAGGCGAGAGTCTCCCTCCTCTCCACAAAGGACAGAACGTCAGGATCCTGGACAAAGCAAGCAAGACCTGGATACCGGGTGAAGTCACAGGACACAGCGGAGAACCACGGTCCTACAACGTCAGAACAAACCAGGGGTCCAATATCCGACGCAACAGAGGAGACTTGAGGGAAGCTCCCCAGCAGGACTGTGCAGACACTGGAAACCGGCCTGGTGTGACAATCCAGACTCATCCTCGGCCAGCCCCACTGGAAACTCCCTCTGCCATCCGTCCAGAGCACGGTCCTACTATTGATCATGAGGCTGAACCACCTTCGCAGTCTGGTCAAGAGACCGTTAGAACACGTTCCGGTCGGGTGATCAGAGCCCCTGCACGTTATAATGAATATACCAGTTGAACAGGACTATCACATAGAACACGGAAAAGCAACAAACCAACAAGTACACGATTAATATAATCACTTATTATTTTTTACATTTAGGTTATACTTGATCCTAGTTATTAACAAACCTGTTTAATTAAGAATGATTTACATCAAAGGCCATTGTTATTTTGAATCCCAAAGAGGAGTTTGATTTGTGTCCATTTGCCAAGATAGGTAATACAATTGTGTTTTGTTTAGTTTTGTGAGATGAGAGTAAGAAAAAGAAAACTGAGTGTGATTGTGTGTTTTTTCAGTTAAGGAAAGGGGGATGTTATGATACGAAACTGATGCTGTAGTTTCATTATGTGCAGTTACGAAACTGTGTTTTGATTGCCTTCATTTTGTCTTCTGCTATGGCGCTGAGGCTGACCAGTAAATGACTGGAACGTTTCCTCTTGCCTCTTGTATACTTGTGAGACTGCATACTACAACAATGGGCACCAGTTCAGATCACTGGCACACAAAACCAACGGAAGAGGAAACTCTCTTTTTTCACCACTGCAGTTCCACTCCTCAAGGCATAATCAGCCATCTGAATTGCCTATCGTAACCAT
>JBHNNM010000767.1:0-1056 GCA_048563625.1 Gammaproteobacteria bacterium
CAAATCGATTGTTCATAGTCCTGTGGGAAAATTAGTATAAATAATAATTATATGTTTTTGTTTTTGTCTAATATCACCTCGATGTGAACAGACATAAAATAAAATATTGATTGATTGATTGGGTAGGAGCAATTATCTAAAGCGTTAAAACTTGTGCGCTGGGACTGCCGTGTCAAGGTTCCAGGCGAGAAATAAAGATCAAGAGATCTAGAGGAGGGAAAAAGACCGAAAAAGACCGGAGAGATCGTGGACCGCCGCCAGAACAATGGAAGTATTAAGGCGGCGTCCCCTCGCCATTGCCCAGTGGCTAGTGCACTGCGCAATTGCTGTTTCAAATGCCGTGCTTGGGCAGAGTCACAAAGACAGTGTCCGTTGCACTGCTGTTGAGCAATAACCCCAAGCGAAAGAAGTCCAACTTTCGCAGCCCAGCTCCGCCTCCCTACTCATGATCTCTTCTAGGCTAACTTGAAAGTCCAGCTCTACCTCCCTCCTCTAGATCTCTCGATCTTTTGATCTCGCCTGGAACATTGCAGTAACAGTGATGATGATGATGATGAGTTGATGGTTAATGTCCTCAGATGTCAGTTGACATATTAGGGACAAGTTGTGAACAATGCCGAAGCACGGTTCAATAAATCTTTACTCGTCCACGGAAACCAGAAGGCTCGTTAGGACGGACAGCCCAGGACGTCCACCTCGACTCTCACACAGCTCCTGAACTATGAAGTAACAGTGGTGGTGAAGTGTTGCTTAATGTCCTCAGATGTCAGTTGACATATTAGGGACAAGTTGTGACCAATGCCGAAGCACGGTTCAATAAATCTTTACGTCCACGGAAACCAGAAGGCTCGTTAGGACGGACAGCCCAGGACGTCCACCTCGACTCTCACACAGCTCCTGAACTATGAGTAACAGTGACATGCTGTAGCCCTTTGGTACACGCGTTGAGTAACCAGGCTGGGCTAACTTGAAAGCATCGTGTGGCCTAGCGGTAAGGCGTTAGGCTGGTAAGCAGAGGGACCTCGGTTCGAATCTGCTTCGGCTCTCCTTTCTCTT
>JBHNNM010000768.1:0-1055 GCA_048563625.1 Gammaproteobacteria bacterium
TATAATAATGAACGTACCCATCAGGGAAAAATGTGTTGTGGAAGAACACCCATAGAAACATTAACTGATGGGAAATCAGTCTGGGCTGAAAAAATTTAGCTCAGGTTTAATCTGACAGACATCTTCAAAACGGGAGGACTGTCAGATCAGGTCGGAACTACTACAATTAATATTTAATGAAATTTTTTATAAAAATATTTATTTTCCAACCGCAGATTGCAAATAGCCTTAATATCTTCTGATGCTTTAAGGCGTTTTTCCGGCCATTGTGTCAGGCGTGCAAAATTCATTGTAAAGGCCGCTTTTACCATATATTCATCAAATTTATCCTGTGCGGATACAGCGTAACCGTAATTTACGGTTAACAGGCTGATCAGTAGCAGTATAAACTGTCTGATTAGATGAATGCTTTTAAAGTGCTTCATTATTATGCTGCTTTCCATGTCCTTTTAAAATCATCCGTTTACTTCAATGAATGATTAAACAATTTCCAGGTGGCTGCTCAATACTGCCAGAGTAATTTAAAATAAACAGCACGCTCAATTTCGACGGCATCGTTAATACCATTACCCCGGACATATTCAATGTGATCCGGCTCTAACAGGTTCTGTCCAGTAACTGATAGTTCCAGTGCCTTATCAACCTGCCATGCCAGTCGGGCATCTAAAGTGGTATAACTGTCTATGCTTGTTTTGCGGTTTTCCAGGTAGTCCGTAAAATCATCCGTGTATTTAAACCATAAATTGAGATTCAGGTTTTCTCTGAACTGAATATTGCTGCGCTGGGAAAGGTTCTGATGAGGCGAATCCGTTACCTGCTCATCATTTATGCTCTTAAGTGTCTGGTTGTAGTAATTGTAGGCCAGATCCCAGCCCCACCAGTTATTCATCTGCCAGTGTGAAGCCAGCTCAAAACCGGAGGTATAACCGGTCTAGGCATTATTAAGATTAATAACAATGGGATCCGTCAGGGCTGTGGGTAATATTGAGGTAAAGTCCAGCAGGTCTTTATATTCGCTGTAGTAAATAGTGGTATCAATGGATACTGAAGAACTG
>JBHNNM010000769.1:0-1054 GCA_048563625.1 Gammaproteobacteria bacterium
TGAACGGGATAAGTCTACTGGACTTTATCTGTTTGGTGTAGAACCTAATTATGGAATTTCATCCTGATGGGTAAATCATTGAAACGAAATGATAAAATACTTAAAGACATACCTATGAATATGACCTACTTGAAAACATTTGCTCGTTCAATGAGAAAGAACAAAGATGGTATTTGCAACTATGCTAAACATCAACTGACATCAGCCAGAATAGAAGCTGGCAATGTTAGTATTGGCTTAATAAGAAAAAGAGCCAGAGGGATTCGGGATACCGAATATTTTAAACTAAAAATCAGGCAAACCTCCATTCCTGATGAGCAGAGCATGTTCTATTTTGGACAAAATCTCACTCATTAAAGCGGAGAACAACCAAAGTTAATAAAAAGCTAATTAGTGTGTATCCAGAAATTGCTCTGCTCTTAAGTCCCCCTTTTTCAAAGGGGGATAAAGGGGGTTTAAGTCTTTGATTTGCAACCCCCTCAATCCCCCTTCTAAAGAAGGGGGAAGTTAAAAGCTTAATAAACGGATTGAAACTAATTAAAAATTAATTCGAAAAAGGTAAACACAATGGATTTTAATTCCCTCACTAAAGAACAGCAGGTTATGGTAGCCATGCGTAAAACCCTGGCCAATATCGTTAAGGATACTACACCTTCCGACCCGGCTCTGGTTCACCCCTTAAGTAAAGATACTGTAGAAGATATTCGCGCCTGCTTTGCACTGATTTCAGCCAGGGAAAGAGAATTAATGGAAGAACTGGGTATAGAAAATAAAGCCCGTCCGTTTTTTACGGATGAAGTAAAACCAGCCGAAGTGGTTAAATTTAAAAAGAAATAATATGCGTGAGGTTCCTTCTCCCTTTGGGAGAAGGTCAGGATGAGGGGGCTTTTAAAGCGGTAACTATTTGTTTATCTGTTATTTATCTGAACGCTTACGGTTGTTCTCCGCTTTAATGAGTGAGATTTTGTCCAAAATAGAACATGCTCTGCTCATCAGGAATGGAGGTTTGCCTGATTTTTAGTTTAAAATATTCGGTATCCCGACTCCCTCAGGC
>JBHNNM010000770.1:0-1049 GCA_048563625.1 Gammaproteobacteria bacterium
CTAAAAGCAATGCCAACCGAAATTCACATGGGTTATTGAAATATTTGGGTTCTATAAACTCGTATCTTAAATCATCAAATGCAGGACAGCATAGAACAAAATGGACTTCACTGTCGACAGCCGACAGGCACAATGGACATTTGAAGTCATCTACATTATAAACTTTAAATCTTGATCTATGCACTTTAATGTCTGACACCCCAAATCTAAATCTGGTCAATGTATACCTTATGTGTCTGTTTAAATTTAACATCAAATAGGGTTCAAGACCAGTTAATGTTTTAAATTGTCTGTACAACGAAAATCTGTCACTTGTGTTTACATGGTCATCCCAAGTTTGCCATCGAATGTCAATAAGTCTTTGTCTGAACTCCCTAATAAATGCATTCAAACATCCCACACCCTGATTATCCCAAACATAAGAAAAGCCGTTTGCACATAAAGTTTTGCGAATATTAGTCACCCAGTTAGTTTTTCCCCTTTGGTCCAAGTTCAATAACATTTTATACGCTCTCAAAGGCAGTCTGTGCTCCTCCATGCGAATCAGTTTTAACCAGTATCTTATACAGCGAACACATGCATTAATTTGAATAGGAAACCTTCCAACTTCTCCATACACAAGATCATTTGGGGTTCTCCTGTCCACACCTAAATAACGTTTCAAACCAAACAAATGTACATTATCAATCAGCGATGAGCAACTTTCCAGACCCCATATCTCTGCTCCATAGAGAACAATAGGTTGCACTTGAGCATCAAAAATCTTCAAAAACACATTAATCGAGTTGCAGTCAATTCTATATAATTTACTCATGATACACAGCAGCGCCCTTTTTGCTCTGCTTACCAAATCTTGACAAGCATGGTAAAAACTAAGCCTTGTAGAAAAACATATACCAAGATATTTATAAGAGTTCACCACCTTCATCATACAATCACCATAGACCCATCTTTCTCTGGCACCTAAATACCCTCCCTTCCTAAACACCACTATATTACTTTTATTCATATTTACTTTAAGTTGTAATCTTGACGCAGCACTAAACAGA
>JBHNNM010000771.1:0-1048 GCA_048563625.1 Gammaproteobacteria bacterium
TATATAGCCCATTTTCAGGCTCATCATACTTTTTCCGGTATTCCCTTAAATACTCCGAATATTGATCGCAGAGCCATGCTGGTACAACAGCAGCACTGGGTGGAAAAACTGCGTTATGCCAAATATGAAAGTATTTTGCAAAGCAACCCCGGAATTACAATGTTGCGGGGTATGGCGAGATTTAAGGATAAAAGCACTTTAATTGTTACCCAAAACGATGGTATGGAGCAGGAAATATCGGCAGACCGTATTCTGCTGGCGACCGGAGCCAGCGCCTCTATACCCGATATTCCGGGTTTACTGGATACCCCCTACTGGACCTCCACTGAAGCACTCATTGCAGAAACCATACCCAAACACTTAATTGTGCTGGGTGCATCGGTGGTGGCACTGGAACTGTCTCGTTCAACTTTATTATCAAAAGAAGATCCCGCAATTGGTTCAGCACTAAAAGCAATCTTTGAAGAAGAAGGCATCAGGCTTATATTAAATACCACAGTACAGGCTGTCAGTTATGAGGGACAGCAGTTTAATATTCAGACCGATAAGGGATGAAGTTCGGGGTGATCAATTACTGGTGGCCACCGGCCGTTCACCGAACACGGCAGTACTGGCTCTGGAGAAGGCCGGTATAAAAACTGATAGACACGGCGCTATTATTATTGACAATCATATGCACACGAATATCGACAATATCTATGCGGCCGGTGATTGCACAAACCAGCCGCAGTTTGTTTATGTGGCTGCGGCCGCAGGTACCCGGGCTGCCCGTAATATGACTGGTGAGGATGCGGCTATTGACCTGTCGGTACTGCCGACCGTAGTCTTTACCGATCCGCAGGTGGGCAGTGTGGGTTTAACGGAACAACTGGCTGTAGCACAGGGGCTGTCAGTTAAAAGCCGAACCCTGGAACTGGAGAATGTGCCGCGGGCTCTGGCTAATATGGATACCCGCGGTTTTATTAAACTGGTGGCCGAAAAAGACAGTGGCCGTATCCTCGGCTGTCAGGTTCTGGCCCATGAAGGCGGTGAAATTATACAGTCAGCA
>JBHNNM010000772.1:0-1045 GCA_048563625.1 Gammaproteobacteria bacterium
TGGGTGAGATGTTGATACTCATATTACCTATTGCTTATAAAACTGTCAGAAGCTTTATATTTCAACAGGTTTTGTGAGTATTAGCATCTTTCTTCACTCATCAGAGCGGAGAAGAGCCGAAGCAATAATGAACGATAAAGTCAGCTGGTATTACTACCCCAGTACTGAAGAAGTAGCCCGGGAGGCCGTTAAACATATTCTCTCAAAAGCAGAGGAAGCCATGGCCCGGCAGGGCCGGCTTACCTTGGTACTGGCAGGAGGTACCACTCCAAAACGCATCTATGAACTGCTGGCCGAACAGCCCCAGCCCTAGGACAAATGGCAGCTTTTTCTGGGGGATGACCGCTGCCTGCCGGCAGATGATCCGGAACGTAACAGCCTGATGGTGGAACAGACCTGGCTGAACAAGGTCAGTTTCCCGGCTGAAAACTTTCATCCCATTTCCGCTGAACTGGGTCCGGAAGAGGGCGTCCGTCAATATGCTGAGCTGATTCAAAATTATCTGCCCTTTAATATGGTGCTGCTGGGCATGGGCGAGGACGGCCACACTGCCAGTTTATTTCCCGGACACGAACATAATCCCACGGAACTGACCCATGCCGTTTATAACTCACCCAAGCCGCCCCGGAAAGGGTTGGCCTGAGCCATAAGGCCCTGGCGCAAAGTGAGCACACACTTATTCTGGTTACCGGCAGCAGCAAGAAAGCAGCTGTTAAACAATGGCTCGCCGGTGCACCCTTAACAGTCGCCCGCATCAGAGCCTTAAACTGTGTCGATGTAATGCTGGACCCCGATGCCAGACCCTAAAATTTATAACCTATAACCTATACATAGGTATGATCTTTAGGAATTGAAATGAAGCCAATTTGATGATCAAATAGTTGTTATTCAGGCAATTATTCATCAACAAAAAGGCTTCAAATGAGAAGTACCACATTATCAAAAAAACTAAAAGTCGTATTGAGTGAAAAGAAACTTAATAAACTGGGCAAAAACATTGCTTTTTCCCAACGATTAAGACAGATAGCCCCTTTTCAGCTTGTAG
>JBHNNM010000773.1:0-1044 GCA_048563625.1 Gammaproteobacteria bacterium
CTCTTACAGAGCGTTGTATTGTAATTGTTATGTACCATTTTAACCGTGGGAGCATGCACTTTATTCCGATATAAGTTTGAGTAACATTAATATTTTGTACATTGTGTTAGTGGTGATTTAGCCTATGTACGAATCTGTTTATAGACAGGCGCAAGCCACGCTTCCCACTCTTGTTGTAAATAAAATAAGTCATGTGTGTACATTTTGTTTATACAGTTTAACAGATTGTAACTGTAGCTTTTATTTGATGTTTTTCATGTTTTAACTGGTTTAGTTATTGTAGAGGAAAGTGTATTTGTGCGGGCCAGGGAAACACAGTTGTCAGCCATTTTGTGGTCCAGAGGGGCGATTTTACTGTAGCGATAGCGTGTGTTCCCTGTGGCCCGCGCCGTTCTCTTATCTATGCGTGAGCGTGATGATTTTGGGTGTGGCTGAAAACTGTCTGCGGCTGAGCAAGTAAAACGTGATTGCTGCCATACGCCTGCTGTGGTCTCCACTTTATTGACTCCGCTGCCTGTGTCTTGTCCTTTGACCACTCAACACCATTACAACTTTGGCGCTGCGAGAGCAGGATCAGCGGAGCCGCAACTCGAGACCTGGGGCCTTAACTATGAATCGGGCCTAAAGCGGTAGGCCGGCCTAAATCTCAAGGCTATTGACAATGGCCCCAAAATGGTAACTGGACCGGGACTACACCAAAGTCCGGGCCGAACCTCGGGCCTAAACAGCCGATATTTAGGCTAGCGATTTCGCTGGACTAAAGGCCGTAGGCCCGGGACTGTGACTGCTTTTAGCCTTGTTATGCGTGGAAAGTTGTTTTTTCCTGTTGTTTTTGGTAGTTTTTTCTGTTGTTGCATCATTACGTCTGAATCCATCGTCTTCTCTCTCTTTTTAATTAAAAAAATATAGTTTTATTTTCTTTCCGTTTACTTCGTCAAATGAGTACTAGATGTTCGTCGGCCAAAGCTCTTTCATTTTGGAGGGAAGAAAGGTCGCACTCGCCGAGCGACGCCGGCATAATGACTGATTAATGTGATCGTACGA
>JBHNNM010000775.1:0-1042 GCA_048563625.1 Gammaproteobacteria bacterium
ACACACACACACACACACACACCACCACCACCACCACCACCACCACCACCATTACACTAATAGAGAGTCGACAAAGCCTAGATCTGTTACGATTCTGTCCGTCAGGGTGGTATGTGACGTGAGACAGTTTGCTCTGATGTGACCCTGCTTACGGACTCCGTTAAAATCGAAGAACGAACAAAGCTGATGAGACCGTTTAGTAGCTGCCAAGAAATACAAAATGAAATTTTTTCTCACGACGTGTCCGAGTATTACGCGCCGCAGTTTATTTACTCTAAATCTAGATCTGCAAGACTTTTACTCAGACGAAAGATCAAAGTAATGACTCACTCCATGCACATCCAAGAAAGACGATATCCCAGACAGACACACTCCCAGAGAAGCCAAGGCTGGTGAAGAATGATTATAAGACTGAGTGGACAGCCCAACAGTCTTCCATCTGACACATGACCAGGTGCTGCACCTGTGTCGCCACCAGAAGACCACTATCTTCCTACTAGGGACTGGCCACTGCCGACTTCTATCATAGGCGAGAGCTACCACAAGTATAATTTTTGCCGCGTCTACGTTTTGTCGCGACAAAAATATTTCTCGCGACAAACATAAATTTGTTGCGACAAAACTTGTCAAGACAAATATTTGTCGCGACAAACATAATTTTGCCACGACAAAAGTTTTGTCGCGACGAACACATGTTTGTCTCGACGAAACACGCCTTTTGTCGCGACAAAATTATGCAAGTATCATTTTTGTCGCGACAAAACATTTGTGGCAACAAAAATGATACTTGTGGCAGCTCCCGCCAATGATAGACTTCGTGCCCACCTGTATTGCCTTGGTCTGTCACAGTTGATATAGGCAATGTTTTGCAGTCTTGCCCATTCCTAGACTCTTATTTCGGTATCCGTTCCACCCCCGTGCTACTGCAGTAGCACGTAAAAGACCCCGGTCATTCTGCCAAAAGTGCAGGTGGCAGGTTACAGCTAAAACACGCGTACACCTTACGTATGTGGCTTTGCATGAAGTGACACGGTGCATGGTT
>JBHNNM010000776.1:0-1041 GCA_048563625.1 Gammaproteobacteria bacterium
TTTTTTGTTGGCATTTTAATTTTGATCAACATGCCTCATCTGATGTGATAGAAAATGAAACAGTTCTCATTGACGATTATAATAAACCCAGTCCGCATAGAAAGCATGCCCGATTGTGGCTAAAAAAAGACTTTGAAAAGTCCATGCTTTTAAAAGCCAAATCACAGAATTCAGGATCATTGATAAAAGATGTCGAATTAAAGTATGCGAATGAAATATCAAGAGGCAACCTGGAAGCTAATGAAATTATAGACAATACAGTAAAGCCTCCAGCAAAAGGGATGTTGGTACATAGTGATTATACGATGTACGGTCATTTTTACTTTTTAAAGGATCTTTTCAAAAATATTGAAAAAGTAAGATTTTATCTTGATCAGGAGTCAGGCATAAAAAACGCATTTATGATGTCATTTAATGATCGAATCATTCATCATACGGCAGATGCTTTTTTTGTAAAAACCTAACCAATGATGAGAAAGAACGTCTTGTTAATGAGGCTCGTAAACATATTTCTCAACTAGCTGGGTGTTCATATTCCAGTTTATCAATACAAGAGAGAAATGCCATTATTGAAGAACTGGTTGTTAACAAAATGAATTCATTAAGAAAATTTCCCGGCGGGAAAGAGCTGTGGTTAGAATATTCTTTTGCAACAAAATCGGAACCTGAAAAGGTAATTGCTGTATTAACTGATATTAGCAACTTATCCGAAAAACATCAGGCAAGACTGTATATGAAAGGTTCGCTTCATGGTATAGATCGTTTTTTTATGCAAGCCAGAAGAAGAGTTCATTATTTTGAGAGACCATTTTCAATTGGTACAAATGCCAGAAGGACTTGGTATGGTTATAGTGCCTATAATCCTGCGATGTATATTAAATTAGCTGAAATTTTTAGAGTATTTTACAATTACATTCATATTTGTCCCGCGTCAACTATCTTGTCCGGTTTAACGACAATTACGATGGCCGGTTGAGTGCCTGTTTATTTTCCTTTATTTTTTCTTCGGTAACTTTCTCCTTCAATTTCAATAATGGTTGA
>JBHNNM010000777.1:0-1041 GCA_048563625.1 Gammaproteobacteria bacterium
TGCAGACACACACAATATCTTATATGCATGTACGTCTCCAGATTTGCATACCTATAAATATGGAGACATATCCTCAAAAACAGTTGTTATATTGCCTTATTTTGTACACATGCATGTTTCTTTTCAGGCTAAAGAGGTTGATGCTCCAAAAGGGGAAGAGCAAGTGTTTTTCATGACACAGCAGGGACAACATTAGTGGAGCATGAAGCCAGATTCGTCCTGGGAAGCACTGCAGTACTTAGGAACAGCAGAGAAATAAAGATATGTCTCAATGCTGAACTGCCAACTCACTGAAAACAAATCTTTTAAATTTATTAGGATGGGAAGAATTAGTATTAACATGGGAAATTCTCTATGCTTTGTCATCAGTTTGCAGATTTTGCATTACTGTTTCTGGGTACTTACAATGTGTTACAGTTGTTATTCCAGGTAGTGAGACTTGAATGCCAAATCAATGCCTTTGGTAATTGAATTTTACCTTCTGTTAACAACAGGGCATAGGGTGAATGTACATTTGTAATTCACATGGTTTTCTGTTTTGTCAATGAAAGAATAATAATGACAACTTGGCTGTACTTTTTCTAAGTCACATACTGACTGTCCAGTGTTACATATTCCATTGTGTCCTCTGATTGATATGCATGGCATCCGACAGTGCATTACTTTAAATAATGGTTTTGGCCTTGTTCAATATTTACAGCAATGTGTCAGATGTAGGAAAACTAAGTGATTTTATTAGCTGTGCATATGTTTTACAGGAAAGGAAAGTTTACAAACTTTACAAAGGGAAGTGTTGTGTCCACCACAGAGTTGTTACATCCAACAGATAAAATGCTTAAAAAGGGCCTTTGACAAAATTACAACTATACAAGCAACTTGTTTAGTGCTGCAGTCATCAAAACTACTACTAAATCAGCTGGTAACATTTTGTTGCAGTGTAGGGAAATTAGCATTGTTATTTTATAAGCTGTGTATTGTGAGCATGGGAAATGTTATGTCCATCCAATAATCGTTACATCCGACAGATAAAATGTAAAAAAA
>JBHNNM010000778.1:0-1040 GCA_048563625.1 Gammaproteobacteria bacterium
TATCAGTACAATCAGCAACCAGATGACACTGCTCAGAGCCAGTAATTTGTATTGGTTCTTTTCAAATACTGTCATCGGATCCACCTTATATCATTATAAATTGTATTACAGATAGATCGTAGTATAGTTTGAATAATCTATGGTTCAACATAAAGCCAGATAATCCAGATTGTTATCCTGATGCTTCTGTCCGACATTAGGTATGCAAATATGTTGGCTTTCTGCGTCTTCTATTTTAATGATTCACATCATTATCACCCCAATAATTGATTTAATTTTTACTATTCAAGGTTATTCTCTATTACTTTATCTGCCCCGATTATAGGAATTAGACTTAAAATAACTTTTTCAAAAACATTCTTTTCAGCTTTGTTAATAAATTTAACTTTCCGCTCTTTCCACGATAAAGTTTGAATTAAATTTGAGGTGACTACTGATGGTTGTTCGAGGTTGTTGACGGGTATCTCAGTTTTCTGGCCTCTAATACTTGTGCTTATAGGGCAGCAAATCAGTAAACCACTCGCATGATTATATGTTTTACTGGATAGCACCAAAGCAGGGCGATATTTTCCAATTTCTTTGCCTTTTACAGGCTCAAAATCAAGCCAGACAATATCATTTTGTTCAGGAATATATTGCCTTACCATTTACTCACCCATTTCTTTAGAATTAATAACGGCCAATTCATCAGCATGGGCTGTATAAGGAGTCATCCCTTCCAGCAATTCTTTTTCGGAGTAGGGCAGATTGAGTTTCCTCTTGGGCTTTGCTGCCCGTTTTATGACAAGACTATCTTCGTTGACTTCGATGATCACCTTCGTACCATCACTAAACTGAGGCACCTCAGCCATAGCTCCCGTTATACGGAGTGCCAGGCTATTACCCCATTTTTTAATTTCACTTTGAACTCTCATAAGTACAACCTTTAATATATACAGTGTATCTACCTATAAGTATACACTGTGTATATACAAGATCAAGTAAAAAATAAGTCCTAAAGAATTTACGGTAATAGTGGATGATGTTTTTGAGTAAACTGG
>JBHNNM010000779.1:0-1038 GCA_048563625.1 Gammaproteobacteria bacterium
CCTGGAAGGATTACAGAGCGGTTACAGCGAATTTAAAGCAAATCTACCAGTCTGCAACTGAGCAGGAAGCAGCAATGGAATTAGAGCGGTTTGCTCAAAAGTGGGATGATAAATACCCACATACACAGTTTAATTTACACTGTACTGGTCAAGTCCAACCGGACACTTTTTTTAGAGAATTTTCATAGTTAATTGGTGACTGATCACCATTTGCTGAATGTAGTCTTTCCAGGTTGTAATATCTCATGTAAGCTGCAACATCTTTCTTCATATGCTCACGAGTTGGCTGAGCAATTTTGAATATCCAGTCATGCTTAAGACTACCAAAAAAACCTGGAAGAAATCAGCTCTCAGGAATTAAAGACCTCTACGTTATTATTTCTTAAAGATTGTCTGGCTAGACCATCAAAAGAATTTACCAGTCAACTTCGGTGGTGTCCTGAATGTTTAAAAGAAAATCATCAATCTGGGCTAGAATGCTATTTTAAATTGATATGGCATTCCCAAAATATTGAAGTTTGCCATATACACCACACCCCTCTTACTAATGAGTGTGAACATTGCGGATGTAAGCAAACCAGCTATATAAGGAAAAAGCCAATAAAATATTGCAAGGAATGTGGGAAACCTTTATTTGAGCGAAAAAAACCATTAAATCCCGGAGACTACTCACCCTCATGGGAACATATAGGAATCGATTTAATTAAACTCTTTGACTCAGTTATTAAACAACCAGGCATTCAATTTTCAAATGAGAAAATAATTGATTCTCTTAAATCACTCTATGACTATTACTGGGAAAACGAAAGAGAGGATTATCTGCATTCAATTATCCCTAGAGATGAATGGCTATCACTCATATATAAACAGAAGCCGGTCACATTATTAAAACTTCGACGAATAGCCTACAGATTAGATATGACAGTGTAAATTAAACTGTGTATCCGCTCTTATTTAAATATAAGGAGCCAACTGCTCCTCAAACTCGATTATAAATCGATACATTGCTGCTTTCCAATTTCTGATGGGCATTGTCCA
>JBHNNM010000780.1:0-1037 GCA_048563625.1 Gammaproteobacteria bacterium
AAAGGGGGTTTAATTTTTTGATTTGCAACCCCCTCAATCCCCCTTCTAAAGAAGGGGGAAGTTTAAAGTTTAATAAACGGATGGACACTAACTAAACCGTTTTAACCGTAACAGTACAGGTATCTTAAATGAGTAATGATAACGCCCCGATAGAAATCAAAGTTCCTGTTTTACCGGAATCTGTTTCCGATGCCGTGGTTATAAGCTGGTATAAACATCACGGTGATACGGTAAAAAGAGATGAGCCGCTGGTTGATATTGAAACCGACAAAGTGGTACTTGAGGTGCCCTCCCCCGTTGAGGGTGTACTGGAAACTATTGTAGAGGATGGTGGTGCTACAGTTACAGAACAACAGATCCTGGGTACCATAAAAGCGCAGGATGTCAGTAATGCTGAAATACCGGAAAAACCACAAGACAAAACAGAACAATCATCAGGCACAGAGAAAGCTGTCACAGACACACAGGCGTCAGCAGCGGAATCTGAAGAAACCCTGTTAACTCCATCTGCCAGAAAACTGATTATTGAACACAAACTGGATCAGAGCCAGATTAAGGCCAGCGGAAAAGGCGGGCGCATCCTCAAAGAAGATGTTTTAAATGTTATTAATCAGAAACAGACCACAGCAGGTGAACAAGCAGCAGCTCAGACAGAAGTGCCGTCAGCAAAACCCTCCGGGGAAAGTACATCAGGCAGTCAGAGCGGAGTAACAAAAAGCGATACTCAGCCCGATATGGATTTATCCGCCCGTGAAGAACAACGGGTTCCCATGACCCGTCTCAGAGCCCGGATTGCTCAGCGACAGCTGGAAGCACAGCACAATGCCGCCATATTGACCACTTTTAATGAAGTCAATATGAAACCGGTTATGGACATACGCAAACAATACAAAGAGCTGTTTGAAAAAACACATAATATGTAGTAGTTCCGACCTGATCTGACAGTCGGCTTGACTTAGTGAGAGTTTCCCGTTTTGATTAAAGGTGTGAATCTTTATAACAAAACAAAAGGAGACTCTCATGTTTTATACTAACAA
>JBHNNM010000781.1:0-1033 GCA_048563625.1 Gammaproteobacteria bacterium
GGACAATGCCCATCAGAAATTGGAAAGCAGCAATGTATCGATTTATAATCGAGTTTGAGGAGCAGTTGGCTCCTTATATTTAAATAAGAGCGGATACACAGTTTAATTTACACTGTCTAAACTGAGGTTACCAGCAGGCTCACAACAGAAATAACCAATAGCCACTGCCTGAGAATAAACTCAATTAATACATTTTGAACGTTCAAATCAATTTCCTGACGGCTATAAAATATACTTTATACTGATTCTGATTTGCCCCTTACTGGTAAAACGCTGTTTAATCACCTGTCGAAGCAACTTCATTTCATGCTCATTCTGTACTGGTCAAGTCCAACCGGACACTTTTTTAGAGAATTTTCATAGTTAATTGGTGACTGATCACCATTTGCTGAATGTAGTCTTTCCAGGTTGTAATATCTCATGTAAGCTGCAACATCTTTCTTCATATGCTCACGAGTTGGCTGAGCAATTTTGAATATCCAGTCATGCTTAAGACTACCAAAAAAACGTTCAACCACAGCATTATCCCAACAATCGCCTACATCCCCCATACTGGCCCGTATTCCATAATCACTCAGTAATTTTCTATATCGCTTACTGGTGTACTGTGAACCTCGATCACTATGAAAAACAAGCCCAAAAGGCGGCTGTCTTAGGTTATAGGCCATTACCATTGCTTTGCATATTAAGTCTGTCGTCATTCGTTTACTGATAGACCAGCCAACAATACGGCGTGAGTATAAATCCATTACAATAGCTAAATACATCCAACCTTCATCGGTTTTTAAATACGTAATGTCTCCGGCCCAAAGCTGATTAGGTGCAACAGGATTAAAATTCTGATTGAGTAAATTCTCAGCTACATCATCATTATAATTTCTTTTAGTGGTTACTTTGTATGCAATGCGTTGAGTAGGTTGTTCTCCGCTTTAATGAGTGAGATTTTGTCCAAAATAGAACATGCTCTGCTCATCAGGAATGGAGGTTTGCCTGATTTTTAGTTTAAAATATTCGGTATCCCGAATCCCTCTGG
>JBHNNM010000782.1:0-1033 GCA_048563625.1 Gammaproteobacteria bacterium
TGGCAACGAGGCGATTCTCAGGCACTTGTGGCTGAAATGTAGTCATGGACCCAGGCCAAAGGAACTCTTAATTCAAGATGGCTGCCACCTGCTGCACTCGCCTCTTATATATATCAGCTGGGCGGACCACACGGACAGCACTGTCCAGCAAAATCTGTGCAGGCTGCCTGAGGCACTTCAAACTACTAGCTTGTGTTTCTTCTAACTTTTGATTGGGCCCTAACTCAAAAAGTACTAAACACATTATAACGCGGTTTAAAATGCCAAAAACTGCGGACCATTATCTCTTTATCTATCAAAAATTATTCTTGTTATCTAGTCTATCAAATGAAGCTAAAATAAGATTAACTTTGTGAGCCCAGCCGTGGAACCACATTCGCAGCAATTAACCTCAAATTAATTAACTGCAGCATAACCTATACCCCTAAACACTATTACAGGTTTGAACCTAGGGCCCTAAAATACACCAAACATTCACTATATATGCAAGTCCTCCTACTTATTTACCTAAAAATCAAAAAATAAGCCTGGGTAACAAACACACACACCAAATTCGGCGCCAGACTCAAAGTTCTGCAACCGATTAAATCTGCAAATCCCAAATCTATCTAATCTAAGCCCTGTTCCTACTTCTATAAAATATTTTGAAAGTCTACATAATAAATATTAGCTATAAATATATAAAATTACAATAAATATCTAATTTCTAAAGTTTTATAAACTTATAAATAAATACGTCATTGCGGCTGTAAAGCCGCCGGCAATAAAAAACAAAATGGCCGCCAACATCGTCTGCTACTATGATTTCGCCCACAAGCCAGGAATTTTGGTGTTACCAGTAGTTAGAAATAGAATTGGAAAAAAATACACAAACTAGCAGACTGTCACAAGATAATTGGTAAAGTTTGTACATCTCTCTCTCTCTCAGTCTCTGTGTCTCTCCCCACCCTCCCCTCACCTTTCCCTGTCACTCTTCTGTGCCATTTGACTTTTACGTCACATAACATTCATTACATCACACCTATTACACGTC
>JBHNNM010000783.1:0-1032 GCA_048563625.1 Gammaproteobacteria bacterium
GTGTAGGGGGGTGTGTGTGTGTAGGTGCGTGTGTGTGTGTGTAGGTGCGTGTGTGTGTGTGTGTAGGTGCGTGTGTGTGTGTGTAGGTACGTGTGTGTGTTTGCAGGCGATTCTGTGAGTGCGAGGATGCTGTGTTTCAGTGTGTGTCGGTTTCACTTTGATTTGTATGACTAAGTATGAGTAGTAATGTATCATAATGCTGTTCTTTTTTGTGTGAGTATTAATTTTTATGCATTCCATGCTGTGGTATAATTAAATGAGAAAGCCGCGCTTTGAGTCGCCGAACGCGCACTATAAATTCATTGTGTGCCGGCGCGTGCACGGAAACCTGTGTTTCAGTGTGTCAGTTTCACTTTGCTTTGTATGATTAAGGAAGCCTATGTGTAGTAATGTATTATTTCATGATACTGATTTTTGTGTGACTGTTTATGCAGTCCATGCTCTCGTTTCATTAAATGACAAAGGTCTCTGAGTCGCCGAACGCGGAATATAAACTCCCTATTATTACGATTTATATCAGTTAGGGTAAATAATTATATTATGGTTCAAATATCGGGCTCATAGTTCAGGAGCTGTGTGAGAGTCGAGGTGGACGTCCTGGGCTGTCCGTCCTAACGAGCCTTCTGGTTTCCGTGGACGTAAAGATTTACTGAACCGTGCTTCGGCATTGGTCACAACTTGTCCCTAATATGTCAACTGACATCTGAGGACATTAAGCATCAACTCATCATCATCAAACCTCGGGCAGAGTTTGACATTTCGGTTCAGTTTGTGATGCCGCAGTGAGGAATAAGTGTCGAACCTCATCAGAGAGATAGGTTGGGGTCGATCCTCCCCGACCTCTTTTTTCCTTCTTCCCCGTTTTATTGATTCTGTTAAACCGATGCTTGGTCTGCGGTTGTCCCCCTTTGCTGCAGATTGTAGTCTTTCAGACTGTTGAGGTTTGGTGGTGCGTTTACCATTAGGCTTGTTGGATGTCCGCCGGTTTTGATTTGTTAGGACAAGCCAAGTACTTCTTTATTCCATATAAAG
>JBHNNM010000784.1:0-1031 GCA_048563625.1 Gammaproteobacteria bacterium
ATGTGAGAGAAAGAAGGAAAAGGTATTAGGACTGTTAGAGACGGGAGATGGAGTGACATACTTTGGTACTTAGATTTCAGCCTTTTAAATTGATGTGGAAAAAGGTGTCCTTTTACACAGCTTCTTTTGTTGTTTACTTCAAGTAGATAGAAATAAAGGTACGGCATTCCACCTCGGGTTTGCACAAAATGAAACAAAATGACCATCATGCACTGAAAGCATCAGTGTCAAACTGTTGAAGTAGGACACTGTACCAAAGAAAAAGACAGATGTATCAGAATTAGAGATAAGTCAGATTAACTCTAAAACCTACACCCAATCTTTGTGGTAATTTGGGGGGTCAAAATCACCACAACTTAATTTGGTCAGGACAAGTTTAAGCTGTAAGGAAGTGGAAAGCAAGTAACTCATTAAACATGGTATGGACATGAAAAAGGTGGATTAGTAGTGTAATTTACTTATTTAGGATGAGATTTGTAATTTTGACCAGTTCAGAAACTCTGACGATTAAAACTATTGTATTAGCCCATCATAAAAGTTTAAAATTTGACTGTGAAAATAAAAGAGTTCCTCTCTGAGTCACTGGGTTCAGTGTAACTTCATATATATACATACATAGCATGAATACACCAAAACCTGTTGTTGAAGTTCTGTAACTGTTTGACACTCCCACTCCCACCCCCAAGTGCCTGAGGTTGGCAGGTTGGCTGAGAGACTCCAAAACTGACAGACTGGAACCTTTAGACTGGTGGTGGTGTGGGAGTGAGGGTGTCTGAAGCATGTACTCATTTCCCCTTTGTTCAATCACAAAAAGAGATTTGATTTAAAATGGACTTTTTATTATTATTTTTATCAGTGCTTTATTGTTAAAGCTCGGTGGTATGTGCTCATTTCCCCTTCGTACAATCACAAAAAGAGATTTGTTTTTAAATGGTCTTTATTTTTATTTTTATTTTTATTTATCAGAGTTTTATTGTCAAAGGTCTGTGGTATGCACTTATTTCCCTGTTTTTTATTTATTTTATTTATCA
>JBHNNM010000785.1:0-1030 GCA_048563625.1 Gammaproteobacteria bacterium
GCTGCGGGAAAGAGTTGAACGTAGCCGGTGGTCCCGCCTACTACAGGTAGGCTGCCAGTGGACAGGTGTAGACCAGTCTGGCTGCAGCCCGCAAGAGGCTCCATCCTTCACGCTGGTCGCGGGAGAATTTGTGCTTAATGTCCTCGGATGTCTTGAGACATATTAGGGACAAACTATACGAGACTCTTAATACTAATTTGCGAGAGAAACTGGTTGGCTGTAAAACAGTTTATTTTGGATTAGTCCACCTCTGTCGAGGGGACCCATGTCAGGACCTAGGAGGAAAGTTAAATTTGGAAATTTGGTGCCCTAGTGGCCTTAAAATTTGTATTTTATTTTCCTCAAAAGTTAAAATTTACATTAAAATGCGGATAAAAACCTTCCTAGGACCAGTTTAAAAACAACTATTGCTAACAGTAACTTAACTTTTTTTAAAAACTGTTGGTTAAAAGATAGCTATGAACGAAAATTATATTTACTTTTAAGACATTTATTTAAGAACAACTACAGTTTTACCTGATTAGGTTAAAAAGTTTGAGTATTTAAAACTATTTGCTTCACCTATCTCCAAAGTTAGCGTCTTTGTCTTTCTGTTTCTTCCCTCTCCTCTTCTTTCTGTTTACCGTTTCAAACGGCACTGGCGGTATTGGTGGCACGACGACCTGAGCTACTTGAGGGGGTGACTTAGGCTTAAAACATTCCTCCGTTAGTGCACACAAGCGTGCTAAGATGTTATTTACGCTTGGCTGTTCGTTCATTGGCTCTTCGATTTCGGGTTCAGAGACCCACCCATCGTCCAGCTGTACAGTTTGGGTGGCAACTGACACATTGTTTTCCAAGTTTACCTGGACCTCTACAGTTACAGTTTTGATTGGTACTGCCCGAGGGTTTTCTGTTTGTGTTGCCACAGTGGCAGTGAGGCGTTGTTGAACACTATGAACTACTTTTTCTGTGACTCTCTCGATCAGTTGTTGCTCCAGTCTGTTGAGGCGGAGCTTTTCTATATTCGTTTGAATTTGGGTTTTTTTGG
>JBHNNM010000786.1:0-1029 GCA_048563625.1 Gammaproteobacteria bacterium
TCAGATAAAAGCGGAGCCTTCGCATAGTTCTCTTTCCAGAGTCTGGGGGTTAGATCAGTAACTTGCCGTGCGGGATGTATGCTGATCCGTTGTAACACATCCACCAGATAACGATAGGGATCAACATTCTGTAATTTACAGGTTTGCAGTAAAGTTTGAATAATACCGATATGCTCAGCCCCGACTTCACTCCATGCAAACAACCAGTTCTTTTTACCCATAGGAATGGGGCGCAGTGTTCGTTCAACATGATTGGTATCAATGGGTACATCGGGATCGGATAAATACACCTGCAGCTGAGCCTGGTGATTTTCAACATAGGCTATCGCTTTAGACAGTGGATTAGAGGGCATTAAGTCAACCTGCTGACGTTGTTCATAGCACCAGTTAAAAAAGGTATCCACCAGCGGTTTACTGTGTAAGCTTCGATACACCAGCTTGTTTGGGTTATCCAGTGATTTATTCTGGATATGAGCCTCATGTTTATACAACCGGGCAATCATTTGTAAAGCCTGCTCAGCCCGTTCAGGTTCCACTTCCTGTGCCTTGATAAAATACCGACGGGTATGAGCCCAGCATTGGGCCAGCGTAATATCCTGCCTGTCTTTGACAAAACAGTCATAAGCGGCATACCCATCGGTCAGTAAGATCCCCTTAAAATCCTTCAGCACCTGTTTTACATATTCACTACCCCGACTTTGAGACCAGCCAAAGACCACTTCGTGCTGCTCACCATACAAAGGCCAGAACCCGGTGGTTTTCATTTTACCCCTGGATTTCTTCCCGGCCTTGATGGGGGTTTCATCCATTGCCAGTACCTTGCTTTGCAGAATTTGCTGTAATTGAGCATGGGCAATAGGCTTTAAAAGCAATATAGCTCGTTTAACCCAGTTAGTCAGGCTGGTTCGGCTGACGGTAATACCAGATTGTTTCAAACGTTGATGCTGACGATACAAAGGCATGTGATACACAAATTTATCTATCAACAGACCCGCCAGCAAACTGACATCAGTGATGGAGTTTTCTAAT
>JBHNNM010000787.1:0-1027 GCA_048563625.1 Gammaproteobacteria bacterium
ATTTGCATTAATCAGATATTATTAAAAAAATCAGCCAAACACTAAAGTTTCCGGCTGATTTGTCGTTATAACAGGCAGGCTGCTGCTTTTGCAGCAAAATACTGAACCTACTGGCTAAATATTTAAGAGAAATACACCATGGCTAATTTTATTCAATCGGTTGATGAACGTACCAACCTGGCAGGCACTAACCGGCTGGAGGTCCTTTTATTCAGTCTGGGTAAAGATGATACTACAGACCGGCAGGAAGTTTATGGCATTAATGTATTTAAAGTCAGAGAAGTTATGCAGGTGCCTGATATTACCCATGCCCCGGATATGCCTGATTCGGTAGAAGGTATGACCAGTCTGCGCGGTACCATGGTGCCAGTGGTTAACCTGCCAAAATTCTGCGGCCTGAATATTTCTGACGAACTGCAAATTTTAATTGTCACCGAATACAATAAACAGATGCAGGGTTTTCTGGTGCACTCGGTAGAAAATATTCTGCGTCTGCAGTGGAATGATATTAAAGTGCCGCCACCCATGATGTCTGATCGCTTAGGCGGACTGGTTACAGCCGTCACTGAACTTCAGGATGGTCGTATTGCCATGATTATGGATGTGGAAAAAGTACTGGCAGAAACAGCATACTTTGCCCAGGAAGAAAGTTATTTTGAAGAAGTCAGCATGGATGGTCAGGGTTATACCATTTTATTTGCGGACGATTCCTCTGTTGCCCGCTCCCAGATAGAACGTACCCTGGATCACATGGGTGTAGCCCATGTCAGTGCCATGAACGGTGCTGAAGCTTGGACCAAGCTCAAGGAAATTGCTTCCCGGGCAGAAACCACCGGCTTACCGGTTTCTGATTATATTCAGGCTATTCTGACCGATGTCGAGATGCCGGAAATGGACGGTTATGTATTAACCAAGCATATTAAAAATGATCCGCGTTTTGCCGGTATTCCCGTTATTATGCATTCCTCACTGTCTGCAGAGGCTAATATGTCTCTGGGCCATGGTGTCGGTGCGAATGCCTATGTAG
>JBHNNM010000788.1:0-1022 GCA_048563625.1 Gammaproteobacteria bacterium
AGGTTTATCTTTACCCTGTGTAAGCATTTCATAATACAGGCGTGAGCCTTTTTGTTGACTGTAAATAATCTTAAGCGTCTTTGTCAAATCGGTTGAACTGTTACTCTCAACTGTTAGTCCCATTTTACGTATGTAGCTTTTAATAGCTTGTACACATCCAATATATGTAATGTAATCAGTATTAATTCTGTATATTTCTTTAAACCTTTTAAATAGCATAAACGTACCATTTTCATTCAGAATGTTTTTGATAAAACATACACCTTTGTCTATCCACTTTTTATAAAAAACAGTTTTGTTTCCAACCAGAATATTGTCGTTGCAGAAAATAGGATCTGCGACTAGTTCTTCTGAGTTCTCTACCTGCATGTGTTTACCAAACTCTCTATATGCTTTAAATACATGAATCCAAAACATATTAAAATTATTTTCCTGAGTAGGGAGGCTTGATCCCAATTGTTCAAGCAGTAACACTTTCGGGTAAGTTGATGTAATTATACCTTTCCACTTGTGATCACTTGTTTTTAGTTTTCGTATCCAACTTAGCTTCAGCGCATTAATATAATGTCTAATATTTGGTATGCCAAGTCCTCCCTTTGCAATAGTTTTGACGGTTACTTTCCTACTTATCCTGTCTTGTTTTCTATTCCATACGAACTGAAACACGGTCTTCTGCAACGCGTCCACCAGACTGTCTGGTGGATTTGGCAATAAAATCCATAGGTGGATAATTTTAGACAAAATCAGCGACTTCAGAACAGCTACTCTACCGAGTGGTGTTATTTGTCTTTTTAACCATACTTTGTACAATGCTTTTATTTCCAAAAATTTCTCGCGAAAGTTGAGTTGCTCACACTCTTTTAAATTATTAGTAAACCAAATACCAAGTATTTTAAATTTAGGTGGGTTCCAATCCATATGCAAATTTGGCATATATTTAATGGGTGAATTTCTTTTATTACCAAGCCATATAGCACTAGTCTTCCCCGCGTTCAAGAAGAGACCTGACTTATTCCCAAATG
>JBHNNM010000789.1:0-1019 GCA_048563625.1 Gammaproteobacteria bacterium
TCCTAACGATGATTCTGCCATGAAGGTGATTTATCTGGCTATCCAGTCGGCTTCCAAAAAATGGACAATGCCCATCAGAAATTGGAAAGCTGCAATGAATCGATTTATAATCGAGTTTGAAGAGCAGTTGGCTCCTTATATTTAAATAAGAGCGGATACACAGTTTAATTTACACTGTCTATTAAATGACTATCTTCGATGATAACAAAGGACTGAGTTATGAGAGTAATCACTTTATTTTTATTATGGACTATTTGTTTTTTTCCTGCTATCAGTCAGGCAGAAAAGTGGCAACTGGGCGATTTATACAGCGATTCTTATTTAACCACCTGGCAACAGAAATATCAGCCTAATGTTCAATGGAATTTTAAGAATCTGGTTCTGGGCAAACTGACCACAACTGAACGTCAGCGTCTGGGAAAAGTTAAGTTATTTTTACCATTACGAGGCGAGGGTAAATTACGGGATCAGCCGCTACAGTTTTATGCACAAGGACAAAATATTTATGTCCCTGTACTGTCTATTCGTTTTTTTGATGATATTACTCAGGCCTGGGCTTATTTGTGGTTCAATAACTTAAATCTTGAACTGGTATCTGATTATCTTGCAATGCTGAAATACCGGAACCCGGCTGATTTCCCCGGTAATCGTTTCCCACCGCCCATGAAGGCTTTGGGGATCCCTGCTGATGCCTGGAAATATGATAAAAAAATGGATGATGTGTCTCAGAAGGCATTAAAATCAGCACTGGTCTGGATTATGGCTCATGAACTGGGGCATATCTATTACCGCCATCCCGGTTATGGTCCCGGTGTCAGCCGTTTACAGGCACAGCAAAATGAAATTGAAGCGGATCAGTTTGCCAATAATATTATGCGGCGTATTGGTGTGGCACCGCTTGGAATGGTGCAGTATTTTATGAGTATTGCTCAACTGGATCCTGGCAGAGGGGATTTTAAAGATGATGCCAGCTGGCAACATTACCTTAAGACTGAGGCCACTCATCCTTTAACCGCTGT
>JBHNNM010000790.1:0-1018 GCA_048563625.1 Gammaproteobacteria bacterium
CCAAGTAAAAGAGAGAGAACGAAAATCATTAAAAAAATCGAAGGTAACATGTTCAAGAAAATAATACATATATGACAACTAACAATATACACACGCAAGAAAATAATGTAAATGTGCCGTATAAGAAGCGGCAATATACAAAAAACTAAATAATTTCATCATATTATTACTTACCCATAATTCCATCCTTCCCAGTCCCCACCTCTACACCATCCAGCTCTAGCCAGACTGCCCACTATTCCAGACACGTGATATAAGAAACAAAACAAAGCAAAAGCAAAAAAAGTGAAATACTCGAATACGCTTAAATCTTCTCCTTTTTCTCTTCTTCTTCTTCTTACCAAGCGCATCATTTTGGGGCCTCTCTGTCTCTCTGTCTGTCTGTCTCTCTCTCTCTCTCTCTCTCTCTCTCTCTCTCTCTCTCTCTCTCTCTCTCTTCCAAAATGGCGGCTGACCTACGGAAGTGTGGTTAACTGCTCGTCAGCATTTGTGTGCTAGTGGTGTTTAGCTGGAGAGTTAGTTCTTTCTTTCTGTACCAAAGTGATTGTAACAGACTGGCAGTGGCCGAAGAACCAAGGATGGAAGTGCTGAGGCAAAGTTCACGTAGTTACGGACATTTTTTCATTTTTTCATTTGCTGGTGTGTTTTTGCCGGTTTGTGTCGGACACGTGGATCACCCAGCGTCAGTGGTCTGCTGCCTGATGGCAGATGGTCGCTGTTGACTTGTTCATTGTTAACCTTTGGTGGATCAGGCGCCAGGATGCGGATCAGGAGGTGAAAGAAGACTAGTGCCAAGGATAGCAGCACGTTATCTTGTCATTCTTAACAGTTTACTTTATGTGATGCCGTGAATTCATATTCGAACTTGCCGTGTTTTTTTCGCCGGCCAGCCCGGCTGGCTCTCACCAGTTGCCAGTTACGTCACACCCACCGTTGGCGGTGGGGAGAAAGTACTGACACGCCGTCAAGAGGTCATAAAAACACTCAACCAGCAGCGTCGGCTTATCTTTTCCACGCC
>JBHNNM010000791.1:0-1017 GCA_048563625.1 Gammaproteobacteria bacterium
TCTCTTGTAATCAAGAGCAGGGTGACCTATTTTATTCCGCGGCCCCAAACCAGTTAAAACGTATGGAGGAGATTTGTAAAAATAAAATAAAGATGAATGTATCGGGAAGGTCGAAATTAGGACAAGGAAGAAATTGCTGGCAGTGGGCGAAGCATGCGTGGCTATATTCTGACCTACTCCAGGTTTAAAAGGGAGAACGTTTGTCAGCTCTTAGTTCTCGACAGAACGGACGTTAATTTCTGCGTCCGCAGTACCTCACAGCGGGATTTCTCACACAGAGGTCAGAGGTAAGAAACAAATAACACAAAAGTTAATGCTCCAGGTCCAAGCCGGGGTTTTTTTCTCTTTTTTTCTGTGTGTCATCCCGTAAATGATACATGTGTCAGAGTTTAGCGGGTTTTTTGTTCTTGCTGTCTGTTGTTGTTTGTTTGGAAAATGCTGATGGCCAGATTATATACATGCTAGAGTTAAACGAACAGACATGCATCATAGACACTGATCCTGAGCCGCTGGCCTCGTATGCTCGTCCTTCGTGTTCATTGTTCCTAGATGACGTAGGCACGCGTTCATTGTTCCTAGATGACGTAGGCCCGTTCTGAGTTGTCCCGATTCTGGCGGCTATGATTAACGGCGATCAGTTCCAACGTGTTGGTCTTGTCGTCTCTCCCTCCTGTGCCCTCCCTGGCTTGCTGGGCGTGAAATGGGAGGAACCAATGGAGTGACCTAGCTTCTTGTCGGGCTGTGCTCATTGGAAGGGCAAGGGTAGGTCGGAGTCGTGATGAACGCGGAATATTAGTGTGCTTTGTCTTAGCGACTTGAGAGGGGGCGGGGATAGCTCAGTGGTTAGAGCACCGGACTCGTGATTGAAAGGTCGCGGGTTCGAATCCCTGCTGGAACGGCGGGAGAATTTTCTTCTCCAGGGTCGACTTTCTGTGCTGACTCTTATTTCGGTATCCGTTCCACCCCCGTGTTACCACAGTAGCACGTAAAAAATCCCGGTCATTCTGCCAAAAGCGG
>JBHNNM010000792.1:0-1016 GCA_048563625.1 Gammaproteobacteria bacterium
GAGTACGAAAATAACGCATCTCTTACCTACAAGAGTGGTGCAAAAGATGAATATGCTGAATAGTTACTTAATTTTACGTCAAAGCCGGGAGTATTACATGGTAAATTTTTTCAGGCATTTTAGTTACTTCAGTGCTTTAATTATTATTTTCCTCTCTGCCTGTACACCCGGCATAACAACAACAGTATCTGAACATCCCCTGCTGGATAAAATCTGGTCGGTTAAAGAGCAGAAGTTTATCTCACAGGAACAGCTCAGGCACCAGCTCCTTTCCTCTGATATTATTTTACTGAGCGAAACTCATGATAATAAACAGCACCATCAATTACAGGCTGATACAATTCATGAACTTGTGAAAAATAATCAGTCACCCGCAGTAGCCTTTGAAATGCTTAATCAGAACCAACAGGAAAGTATTCATAATTTTCAGACAAGGAATAAAAACTCCGAAAGGATTACCGACGACTTTGCCAAAACCGTGGACTGGGATAAATCCGGTTGGCCGGAGTGGACTTATTACCGTCCGGTATTTAAACAGACTTTAGAAAATAATCTGCCGGTTATAGCCACAAATCTTGAACACAAACAAATCAGAAAGGTTATTAAACAGGGTCCCGAGGTACTGGATAAAAAGTACCAGGACTTGCTGAACAGGTATCAGTATAAACCTGATATTCAACAGACACTGGAGCAGGATATCCAGCTATCCCATTGTGATATGCTGCCGAAAAATATGCTTGCACCCATGCTTAGAGGCCAGCAGGTTCGTGATCTGGTCATGATGACCACCATCCTGGAGAGCTTAAAACAGCATAAGAAAGTTATTGTGATTGCCGGTTCCGGTCATACCCGTAAAGACTATGGTATTCCATGGTATCTGCATCAGGAACTGTCCGACAAACAATTTCAAAAACAGAATGATGTGGCTATACTATTCCGGACACACAACTTAAAATACTTTTAAAAAGAGAGTGTGTTCAAAATGACAGATAAAACAAGACAAGCAAAGAGCTATA
>JBHNNM010000793.1:0-1016 GCA_048563625.1 Gammaproteobacteria bacterium
GGACCCTGTGTTGATAATATAACTGGTCTGCAGTTAGTCTTATCATGCCCTCCTTGGTCAGATGGGAAAGGGAAGGGACAGTTTACATCCCAGGGAGGGAGTGCCGTCGAGTTGGATCTAAAAATCCAGGTCCGCCGTCACTGTCATCGTCTCCGCTCACCTCCTCTTCCTCCCAGACCTCCTCATCTGAACTATCATATGGCATTTCGCTGTCTGAAGACTCATCAGAACTCATTTTCGCCAAATATACGCTCGCACTGTGTACGCTGAACTCAAACAAAATCGAAAATGGCGGCAAAATGGAAAATGCTGCATGACGCATTTGCGTTGCGTAATTGTAATCGAAAAACAATCTAAATGACGTCGTTTTGCACACAAACTGCCCAGACAGAGTTTCCTTGATGTATTTCTCGCAGAAAAATACCAGGTTCGTTTTGTTTTTGTTTTTGTTTTTACTGCTAAAATGGCATGTTTGTCCATCGATCACCGGTGATCGAAATTCAAGGGAAAGAACTGCAAGGAGTTAAAGTTACCATTACTCATTTCCTCACAGGGGTATTAGTTTGCTCTGGGCTGGTAACAAAGAGTGCCAGGCAGGCGCTACCGTGCGCAGACACGCACGCACGCACGCACGCACGCACGCACCCACACACACTATTATTAAACCGATAATGCAATGTTCCAAGTGAATGAACAATATTTCGGCCGTTATACGGCATGTATTTTGTGTTTAGCCATGTAGTCCTACACTAATAATTATACCTCCACTGCATGCACACAATCATTGACTTTGACAGCTTACAAAAGAGAAAACCGAACGCATGCATAAATTAACTGGATGATACGTTTTGTACTAAGGCTGACATATCTTGGAACACACGTAGTAGTTCTTTGTTATCACGCTCGGGTTGAGTTGATCATGGGGTCGACCACAGCCTTGATCCAAGCTTTACAATCTTTCAGCCTTGTTTTTGGCTTCGGAAGCGGCTAGAATGTGACACCTGCACATTTGACAG
>JBHNNM010000794.1:0-1015 GCA_048563625.1 Gammaproteobacteria bacterium
GCTATACCTGCGATGCCCTGATTATTGCCACTGGCGCTTCCGCCCGCTACCTGGGCCTGGAATCAGAAGAAGCCTTCAAGGGCCGCGGCGTTTCTGGCTGTGCCACCTGTGATGGTTTCTTATATAAAAACCAGAAAGTTATCGTTGTAGGCGGCGGTAATACCGCCGTAGAAGAAGCCTTATACCTGTCCAATATTGCATCAAAAGTCACTATTGTCCACCGTCGTGATAAATTCAGTTCAGAAAAAATTCTGGCAGACAAACTGATAGAAAAATCCAAAACCGGCAATATCAATATTGAGTGGAATGCCCAGATAGATGAAATTCTGGGTGACGATGCTGGAGTAACCGGTGCCCGTATTAAAAGCACTGTAGATGGTTCCACTAAAGAAATTGAAGCCATGGGTGTATTTATTGCCATTGGTCACAAACCCAATACCGCCATGTTTGAAGGCCAGCTGGAAATGGATCATGGCTATATCAAAACTCAGAAAGGTTCAGAAGGCAATGCCACTATGACCAGTATTGAAGGCGTATTTGCGGCCGGTGATGTAGCCGACCATGTCTATCGCCAGGCCATTACCTCTGCCGGCACAGGCTGTATGGCGGCTCTGGACGCAGAGCGTTATCTGGATAAGGACGAGTAATTTCCCCTGTTTTCCTCCTTCATAGTTATGAAGCAGTGTGGAGTATAATTTTTATAACAATTCTCATTTAGAGGCAAAAACCGTTTGACTGCACTCCTTGCTGAAGGCGCCTTTCTCTTATGATAAAGAGCGCGTCCATGGAGGCTTTTCGGCAGCATCCCTGCTGCCGAAACTTCATCAAGAAGCACGGTCAATAGATACTCAGAGGTTATAAATTTCAAGTTGAACATATTTTAACCAAAGTATGATCTAAATAGCTGATCCTAAAAGGTGTCCACCCCTATAACCTTTTCTGTTGAATTTCAGAACCAGGAAACGGGGACACATTATTCATAAATTTTCTAACATCTTCCATCAGACTTTTCATT
>JBHNNM010000795.1:0-1013 GCA_048563625.1 Gammaproteobacteria bacterium
TGCTTTGTGCTATTTGGAAAAGAGACGGATAGTCGTATTATTAACGTATGATACAGTTTAGTAGGAGGTGAAGTTGAAGTTATTATTACTTTTATTGTTGTCACTATTACTATTGTTTTTAGTGGAATTTGTAGTGAAATTTTATAACTTTAGTTAGGTTTCAGTTTTATATAAAATGGCTGAATACGTGCAGATATTAGACAGTTGGAATAGGAAACAATGGAACAATGGGAGGAGGGGGGTAAGGTGGACATGCTGGTCAGTGATGCTCAGGTCTTATCAGCTCTGGGGCTGGCACTAATGATGGTGACGACAGTAGAGGCGCGGAGTGTTCAAATGATTCGAATTGAACCTATTATGCTCTTAGCAGAATAGGGGTGTGTTCGGATCAGAGGTTTGTTACATTTTCTGTAACGTTTGTAGTTATAGGGAACTGTATAGAGGAAACTAATTGTTTACAACGGTGGAATTAATGACTTTAAGTCATTGAGGTTTAAGCTTTTAGGTAAAAGTTACCTCATATTAATGGATGTTTTTACATACCATCAAGTACAGGCTGGAACTGATTTAGACTTATGTTCCTCATTTTTGGAGCTAATTTATGAAGTCTAATCCAACTTTACATACCAGATGATAGCGTATACTCTAGACTGTATTATTGGCAGTGAGTTCGCTTGTAAGGTATTGTGCTTTTTCCTCTGATGCGATGTTCCGATACTATAAATTTGTTATGGGCGATGTTCAAATGCGATGTTTGTCGCATAATGGCTTTGTTTTACCATGTTATTGCTTTTTCTAGCCTTTTGCTAAACATTGGAATATTGATTGTCCATTGCAGAAATCTGGCTAGAGCCCTTTTCCCTTTCTTTCCCTTTTCCCTTTCTTTCCCTTTTCCCTTTCTTTCCCTTTTTCCTTTCTTTTCTTTTGTTATTACCTTTTCTTTTCCTTAGTTCACTTATGCAAGCCTAAGAACTCGCTTGCGGGCCGACCGGCTATTATCATCATTATTAGTC
>JBHNNM010000796.1:0-1005 GCA_048563625.1 Gammaproteobacteria bacterium
AATATCGTCACCTGCTTGAGAACATTTTTGCCCGGTTAAACCACTATCGAGCAATCGCCACTCGCTATGATAAGCTGGAAAGAAACTATGCCAGTACATTAGCGTTAGGCTGTTGTATGGTCTGGCTTCCTATGTGGAATGGTTAAATTTTGTACACAAAAGATCAACAGCCCCTAGTCAAAGTTTAAAATACTGGCTAAAATTAAATTATGCAAATATCCAGTGTCAATCTGTATCAAAGCCTTGCGCAGTATGGTGGCCCGTCTTCTCAACAGACCGCTATAAATGCCCCTGCCCGTCCGGTTATTATTGAAGGACAGGTTCTGGATGACAGGGATACTAAAAAAGGAACTGCGCGGCCTGCAGAAGACAGGGCAGAAAAAAGCCGTTTTTCTTTAACGGAAAATGATCAGCAGAAAAGTAATCAGACTGTCGAACAAAGTACATTGGCAGAGTCGGCAACACCTGTTGCCCGAAACCAGCCAGCTGATTATTCTCTGATTAATCATGATACGGGATCGCAAACTAATTATGCGGATAACCGCGCAGCTTTTCCCTATGCCAACCGCAGAAGCTACAACAGGCTGTCCGGCAGTTCCCTGGTTATTCAAAGTTATGTCAGTAACTCGCCTTCAGTTTCTTTACAACAGAGCTATAATCCCGGCGGTGTGGACTATTATGTTTAGACCACTTCCTGCATAGACAGACCAACAATGTATTTACCATTGTCTTCGTCATGAACCACTCTTACGACCTTAGCTTTCGCCGATAATGGCGTCACGGTCTGTATTACCGGATGAACAATCACATCCAGCTCATCACCTTCATTCAGCTTTTCATCAGTAATAAACTTTACACCATTAGCACTCAGGTTCTTACCGTCCCCCTTAAACGTTTCTGAACTTCCCGGTCTGGAAAATTCAACATGGCAGTCTACAGACATACGATAAAAAGAACGCTTTTCGTCATAATTAATGGTCATGGTTATTTAGACTCGCTTCACTG
>JBHNNM010000797.1:0-1005 GCA_048563625.1 Gammaproteobacteria bacterium
CAGGATGCTGATACTATTTTTGCTTCCGCAGGCCTGTCCAGAACTGACCTTGGTAATGACCGAAAACGGGTAAACTATCAAAAAGCCTGGCAACTGTGGTCAGAAGCATCTCATATAATAGAGGATCCCTGCTTCGGCCTTAAAACGGCAAAAATATTTCATCCTTCCGATTTAAACCTGCTCGGCTATGCCTGGCTGAGCAGCCCGACCCTACGGGCCGCCTTTGAACGCCTGCTGCGTTACCAGAAAATGGACAGTGAGTTTATTAAACTGAGCATTGAGGAAACAGAGGGGCAGTTTAATGTAATTCTTGATGTACAGGACACGTCCCAGGTTACTATGGCGCAAATGGACAGCGGTATAACCATACTGTTTCATATGTGCCAGAGCAATTTTGGTCAGGATCTCAGACCCTCAGCGGTTTACCTGGCACACCCAAAACCACCCTGTCAGCAGGCCTATAGTGACTATTTTCAGTGCCCGGTCTTTTTTGAACAGCCAGTCAACAAACTGTGCTTACCGGCAGAGGTGGTCGATACTCCCCTGCTCAACTCACTGGACAATATTAACCTGATAACGGATAAAACCCTGCTTGACTACCTGGATAGCATGTATGAAGAAAATACCACAAGCAGGGTTCGGCAGGCCATCAGCCGTTTACTTCCCTCCGAGGTATCCATTGAGAAAGTGAGTCAGCTCCTGCATCTTACCCCGAGAACCTTACACCGGCATCTGCAGGCCGAAAATACCTCTTTTAAAACCATCCTGGACGATCTGCGTTTTCGACTCAGTAAAGAGTATCTGCAGAAGAACCAATACAGCATTACTGAAATTGCTTTTCAACTGGGCTTTTCTGATTCCAGTGCCTTCAGCCGGGCCTTTCGACAATGGTCCGGGGAATCACCCTCTCATTTTAAAAAACAGCTCTAACTCTCCAGCCTGTAATTTCTGAAAATTTGTCATTTTATGTCAGATTTTTCTCCGTTATGGTCAGAAATATGGTCG
>JBHNNM010000798.1:0-1003 GCA_048563625.1 Gammaproteobacteria bacterium
GACAAGATCAAACATAACATGGGAATGGAAAGAGGTACAACCATAATTCTGGTATCAACTGATTCAGCATTAATTAGACAATACAAATTCACAAGTCTAAAGAAGTGCAAGCTAAATTTTACCTACAGAGGCAAGTTTCCATGAGAAAAAAGGGTGCAAATATACTGCGAATCTTTGATGGTAATAGCATTAAAGCAAATCAAACTCTGGAATGGAAAGAGATACAGCCATGGTTCTGGTATCTGCAGATTCAGCATTAATCAGAGAAGGGAAATGCACAGCATATGGAAATTTAGGCAAATTTTAGATATATGTAGACTTGTTTGAATGAGGAAAAGAAGTTAAAAACTGCAGTCCAAGTGTGGCCTCATGGTAGATGTTGAGGCCTGCCTCACTTTCTAGGACCAATTCTCTCCTCAAGATGATGAAACTGATCATCCTCTGAAATCATTAACAAAGAAATATATAAACAAACAGGTAAAAAAGATTTATTTCAACATAAACAGCACACTAACACTTAATACTCACCAATTAAATACACTTAATACTCACCGATTAAATCATCAAATTCTGAAGTTTAGTTGTAAATAACACTTACTTGACTTTGTGTGAATCATGCAGTAATAACTTGAGAAATAAATAAATCAGAAAGGTACAAACAGAAGGAAGCAGACAAGAACTAATTTTCAGGTATCTGACTACTACTACCAGTCTCAGCTATTGAAACAATCCCAGAAGCAAAAACCTGACTGGAGTCACTCTCGCCATTATTTGACAATACTTAAAAACTAAAAACTTCCCTACTTTAGTTTAGATAAAAGACCTGGATTATTAAGGAAAAGTAAACTAACAAAAATTGGAGTCCCACATCAATGACAGTAAAAAAAATGACATGCTCAAAAATGTATTTAACGTTGCTCTGAGTATTTTATTTTCCCCACCCCCTACCACCCCCACATTTGATGTGGCTCTTCAAGTGTGTGTGTGTGTGTGTGTGTGTGTG
>JBHNNM010000799.1:0-1002 GCA_048563625.1 Gammaproteobacteria bacterium
CACACACACACACACACACACACACACACACACACACACACACACACACACACACACACACACACACACACACACACACACACACACACACACACACACACACACACACACACACACACAGAAGGAATAAGGCAAAGTATTCAAGTAAACATCAAATAAAGAAATATTACTGATGGTCATTCACTACCGTCTCTTGCTTTTCTGTGTAAATACTGCACCTTTTTTTTTTCTTTTTTCTTTTTTGGTTCACTGTGTAGATGTATTCCAATCTACACAGAGATTGCTAAATTTCTGACAGAGGAAGACAATTAAGACCCTGAATAAGAATAACATAAAACACTCAAAAAGTGATCAGTTACAAACCCAAGTATCATGCCAAATAAGTCAGCCAAAAACAAAAGCCATTTAAGTAAATAATATTGGTAACACAGGGGTGGAAAAGACACCAAAATAAGAGTCGGCACAGAAAGTTGACCCTGGAGAACAAAATTCTCCCACCACATCCACAACCTTTTGATCACTAGTCCTGTGCTCTGTCAAATCAGGAAACGTAAATGTTCTTCCTTGAGGTTGAATACATGCAAAGAACAAAAATAGTGGTATATTCATGATCCCGTCAACCTTGTAACTAATAAACAGACAAGGGAAAATGCACCCATAATTATCAAGTTCAAGGAAAAGAAAACAGGTGATCTAATTCTAAATCCTGGAAAGTGCCACTGTCCACCAGCTCTTCCTTTGGGGAGGGTGATCACACCTCATTTGGTCAGTGGGGAATGTGTGGTGCAAAGACACACACACACACACACACACACACACACACACACACACACACACACACACACACACACACACACACACATATCATAGTCATATGCAACAGTATGACTGGATATATTTCAGTTAATGCTGTCTCCCCCCACGCAACAGTATGACTGGATATATTTCAGTTAATGCTGTCTCCCCCCACACCCTCACTCTCTCTTTCTCTCAAATGTCTTT
>JBHNNM010000800.1:0-1002 GCA_048563625.1 Gammaproteobacteria bacterium
CTAGTCTTTCATTAGTAAGGCGCTGTAGTTCCTGCAAACCTTCTAGGGTACTTAATAAAGACTCATATTCTGCAAATTTTGAGCTAAATTCTGTAGCTTCCTGTTTATGCAGCTCAAGTTGTCGGCTTATTTCCTCCAGAGCCTGTGTGGCAGCATTATATTCCTGTTCTGCATTGTTCAGGACAATAACCTGTCCATAATTTCTTTTTTGTTGAATTTCCAGTTCAAGATCTTTAATTTGCCCCGGTAGTACATTCATATCAGGATATAAAGCTAGGTAACTACGGGTATATTTTCGATCGAATTCAGCCAGTTTTTCTTTGAGTTCCTGTAAACGCAGTTCCAGGACCTGCATGCCCCGCTTATCTTCATCCGGTATAATAATTTTACCTTCACTGATGGCCTTTTTTACCGCATCAAGATGAGCTTTAGCCCTGATTTTGTCTTCAGTCATCTGATTAAATGACTGATTTAAAGCCTTAAATCGTGCCAGTGACTGGTTTTCAAATACATTTTTTCGGTCCAGTGACGTTATATTATTATGACTTCTAGATTCTTCTCGCTCTGCTCTTTTAAGAGTGATTTGCTGTTCCAGTCCAGCCAGTTCTTCCTGTAATACTTTTATTGTTGTTCCTGTCGTGTGTCGAATGTCCTCTGCTCTTTTTTCCAGGTATACATCAATCTAGGTATTAACCAGGTTCATGATAATCTTTGGAGAGTTACCCACTGCAGAGAGTTCTACCAGGTTGGTTTCGGGAACAGCCTGAACGTCCAGCATATTGCGAATATCTGAAACCGTTAAACTGCTCAGTAATTTCTGCTCCTCTGGCGACAGTTTTTCAGATTTAACCTGATGTAATCGCTGGAGAATTTCTTCTAATATAGGTTGTTCTCCGCTTTAATGAGTGAGATTTTGTCCAAAATAGAACATGCTCTGCTCATCAGGAATGGAGGTTTGCCTGATTTTTAGTTTAAAATATTCGGTATCCCGAATCCCTCTGG
>JBHNNM010000801.1:0-998 GCA_048563625.1 Gammaproteobacteria bacterium
GGTAATCATTATACCTGTTACAACTACTTGAGTAAAAAGGGCAAATACCGGCTCTATCAAGGGCTTTTCTCCAAATGTTATACTGTATTTTTTTTAATGGTTTACCATTATATGAGAAAACATGGGTTGGGTGTTTACCTCGCTGTTTCTGAAGCACTTGCATGGCCCAGTCGTTTAAAGGAACATTAAATGGATGTTCATTTTTTGAATCATAAAAATTGACTAAGGCTATTTTATTTTGTAAATCCACGTGCTCCCATTGTAGATTTAATACATTTGATTGTCTCAGACCTGTTGCCAGTGAAAATCTAACTTTTCCATTTAAGTCTTCAGGTAGCTCTTCTAATAAGCGTTGTGCTTCTGATGGTGTTAACCAGCTATTACGTTTTTCCTTGGGTAATAGAGGTATTTCAGGTACTTGTTTTATCCATTCTAACTCATCCATTGCAAAGTATAAAACAGCGCTAAGTATAGAAAGAGTATGATTTACGGTATCATTTGAAACCTTTTTCGTTGAATTTTTATAAAGTTTATTATAGTCATTTTTTCTGACCTCAGTTATTGCTGAAACAATATTCTCATCAATATCATTTAAATACATTTTGGATAAATAAGGGTTCAATAAACTTATTTCCCATTTGATTAATTTGAAAGTTGGAATGCCCTGTCTGGCATTGAGATGTTTTTCAGTGGCCTCATCCCATGTTCTATTAATATGTGTTTGATTATTTTTTGTCCAGGATTTGGCTTTTTCAATATCATGAAATTCTTGTGCTAATTTTTTATTTGATGTTCCAGTAGATTTTCTGATTCTACGACCGTCTGGGGTGGTGATGTCGATCCATAAGTATTTTGAATCTTTACGATTGATTATAGTCATTGTTCTCTCTGTTTTATAAAGGCTTAATGTTATTTGAAAATGTTTTTGTGTAAGTTGAATTTATATGTGCATAACGCAGGACAGTTTCTATTGAGTCCCAACCACTGATCTGTCAACA
>JBHNNM010000802.1:0-995 GCA_048563625.1 Gammaproteobacteria bacterium
GGCTGATTCAAGGTCTCACAGTTCATTTCGTTATCAGCAAATGCCGCATCCCCTAAGTCTTCAGCAATTGGTTCAGATTCACTTGGTGGAGAATTAAATATGCTACTAAAATAATTATACCATTCTTCACTTGTTATAGCAGAATGTCCGCCAGACTTAGGGCGCACCGAACGAACAGTGTCCCAAAACTTCTTGGGGTCTTTTATGTGAGCCTGCAAAGAATGAAGAATATTATTTTTGTGGGACTTTTTCTTCTGTCTCAAAAGTTCTTTGTATTCTCTTCTTTTTTGTGAATAACTAAGCCTGTCTTTGTCACAATTAGACTTACAAAACCTCCGCAATCGCTGTCTAAGATTTTTTCTACTTTCCCTGCATTCTAGGTCAAACCAAGTTTTTCTTTTTTCACTCCCAATAAATATTGTTTTCTTCATACAGTCGCCAGCATATTCAAAACATTCATTAAATTTGGAAAGAGCTTGGTTGATATCACAATCTATCAGTGACTCAGCTTCATCCAATAGGGCCTGTACGTGACTAGTTTGCATCATATTGGCAAAATTGACACTTTTTTTCTTCATCCCATTTGTATTTCACTACTGAAAAAGCTTTAGGTACTGTTCCTTTTACAGTAACATAATTATTAACAGTGACAATTGACATTTCTACTGCTAAATGTTTTGATTCTACCATAGGAATAACATTAAAACGCCTGCACTTTGAAAGCATGCTTGCTGATATCATAAAATAATCGACCAAACTACATCCTGTTTGCGAAATATACGTGAAATCTCCTGAAAAATTCAAGGATTGCAGTCCATTCAAAATCGACAGCCCAAATTCTTCACAAATGCCAATCAAATAACGACCAAACGAATTTACAGTGTTGTCTTTGGATGTTCTTCTGGTGTCATTATCAACTGGCGTTCTACTTTCCGAATGGTTGTCAGAGTTCATTTCGTAAATGTCATCGATTGGATCAACATCTCTAGCATTCA
>JBHNNM010000803.1:0-993 GCA_048563625.1 Gammaproteobacteria bacterium
GTATGCTTCAGGAACTGGATGGCAACCCTCCTGCAGCCGGAGCACGCTCAGCTGATATCTTTAAATGGGACGAAACTGCGGGTGAATATCAGCTGCAATAAAAACCCAAAGAAAGGGTTTATAACCTAGGAATGCGGGTATCCTTGCCCGCATTATCATAAATAACAAACAACATTTTTAACTAACGTAATAAGTACAGCCACATATCCGATAACACATAAAAAAGCCCCGACTACTATTGATAAGTCAGGGCTTTTTCCTTTCTGGCCTGTTATTTTTTTAAACCTAATTTATTCTGCCCTGGTATAACCTTCCTTTATCCAGTCAGTCATACCCATTCTGACAATCTGTACATGACTGAAGCCATGTTTTAATAATAGTTGTGCCGCCTTGCTGGATTTTCTGTCTGTTCTGCAGATGGTTACTATGACTTTATTTTTATTGTTCTTTAACTGTTCTGTTAATTCAGGTATTTTTTGTTCTAACTGTTCCAGCGGCAATAACAGTGAACCCTCAATATGCCCCTGTTCACCATAATAATCTTCTTCAGTACGTACATCGAGTAATAATAAGTCTTCACTATTATCAAGGCGTTTTTTTAATTCAGATACCGGGATCATTTTTTTATTCATACTCCACTGCCTGATAAATCGAGGCAGGAAAGCCAGCACAGCACCAATAGTCGCGGCTGTCAGATTATAGAACACGCCCATTACCGGCCCAAACAGGGCTCCACCTATCAATGTCAGCATTGAACCCGGCAGAAAAAATACCGTGGCGAGTATATAAATAAGCATAAAGATCAGTGGCGCCAGTACCCCGGACTGTTCAATCTGATTTTGAATCACCGTGGTATCTATCGCATCTCTATAAATAACAGCCAGTACAATACCACCAAGCAAGACACTGAACAGCAACAGTCTGATAATATTTTTTTTCATGACTTATTTGCTTCTGTCTCAGGTTTACTTTGCCAGCGGCGGGTATTTATCG
>JBHNNM010000804.1:0-992 GCA_048563625.1 Gammaproteobacteria bacterium
TTAATCTGACAGACACCTTCAAAACGGGAGGACTGTCAGATCAGGTCGGAACTACTACACCTGATGAGCAGAGCATGTTCTATTTTGGACAAAATCTCACTCATTAAAGCGGAGAACAACCGTTTTTATATTTTGATACTTTCCCGAAACCTTCAGGGGTTTCAGCTCTGAGTTTAACTGTAATTTTACTTTTTTTCGGTTTGGTTAAATCTTCCCGCACTCGTATAATCAATGCATTTTTATGTAAATCACGGTTGGGTGTATCCAGATAAGTCACCAGTTTTTCATCATATCCCTGCTCAAAATTAATAAAGTCATAAAGTTTTTCCCGTTTTCCGGAAAGTGACCTGGGTGCGATATTCAAATTGGCTGGTTCCTGGGTATTAAAACCGTATTCCGTACGGTCAAAATCACTGATATCCAGGGCAAATACCGATAAGACAAAGAAGGCATTAAATAATAATACACCCGCTAATAATATTTTTTTCTTCATGTTTGTTTCCTATAAACTTGTATTGTGATGTTCAAACTGAACTGTAAACAACGACCTGAGCTAAAGCCATTAAATGTTCCGACTCAGGCTGTTATATGAGTTCTCCAGTCGTTATTAAAAGAACCACTGCAGACGGGTTTGGAAGATATCGTCGTCCAGATCTTTATATTTTGTATAATCACCATAATCTTCGGTTTCATAATGAATGTAGTTAAACATCATTTTCAGATTATTTTCCATATACCAGTTTAGGCCAAGCGTGTAATCATCCATTTTACCGCCATACTCATCATTATCATTCAGGTCGATAGAACTGAAACGTCCAGCAATTTCCCAGGCTCCCCAGAGTCCACACTACTGTAGTTGGTATAACCTGCACTAAATAGCTGATCCTAAAAGGTGTCCACCCCCCTATAACCTTTTCTGTTGAATTTCAGAACCAGGAAAGGGGGACACATTATTCATAAATTTCCTAACATCTTCCATCAGACTTTTCATC
>JBHNNM010000805.1:0-990 GCA_048563625.1 Gammaproteobacteria bacterium
ATAAAGAACAGAACCACTAAGAACTGGGTGGAAGAAGACCTAAGCAAATTCCCTATGAAAAAAAGAAAGACACTAGAGAGACAGTCAAAATGTCATGTCTTTGTAAAGCAGGTCTGTTTTTTTTTTTACGGTGAATCACCGCGGACCCCTCCCCTTGAGGGAACTTCACTCCACCGACGAAACATTAGTGTGGAGAGACCCTGGGGGATCTTGAGCCTGTTTACGACCCGTTTACCATTATGGGTGAAATTATCCCGTCAGAGTCGCTGTCACGTGTCACCTACACAGGAATTGATGGCATGCATTCTCAGAAGACAAAGCAGCCCTATATACGGAGAGCTAGAAAGAACAGAACCAGAAAGAAAAGCGCGGTAGAAAAAGACCGACGAAAAAGCCCGGAGGTGAATAAGAAAAATAAGCCTTTTGAATAGCTGAAATCAACAAAATCACTAATGACAGAAAAGCCTTAGAACAAACCCGAAAAAAGAACTAAGTATATCAAAACAGCCCTGGAAATTGCCAAGAATAGAATTGCTAAACACAGGAAGGCCAAAGAACAAGCCCTGGCTAAAAAAGCTAAACGGTGAATGGATCTAAGCTCAGCAAATTGGTGAGAATAGAACCAGTAAGGAAAGAGCTGACGGCCCAGCAAAAAAAGAAAAAGAAAAAAAGTCACACACAGAAGAGAGAAAGGAGCCTTTACATGAGAAAAAGCAGTCATACTAAGCAGTAGAAGGAACAAAACCACTAAGTAGAATAGCTGGGTAAACAAAGACCTAACAAAAAGCTCTAAATGGAAGTGTTTTGAAGAGAACAGAGCTGCATAGAATGCTATAAAGAACAGAACCACTAAAAACTGGGTGGAAGAGGACCTAAGCAAATTCCCTATGAAAAAAAGAAAGACACTAGAGAGACAGTCAAAATGTCATGTCTTTGTAAAGCAGGTCTGTTTTTCTTACGGTGAATCACCGCGGACCCCTCCCCTTGAGG
>JBHNNM010000806.1:0-989 GCA_048563625.1 Gammaproteobacteria bacterium
TGTTAGAGTATTTGTTGCACACTTTCACAAATGTTTTCTGTTAGAAGTGTCCTAGACATCATCAGGCTCAACTTATCCGAGTCACCAGGAGTCAGCCTGGGGAGCTGTTGATGCCATTCCGGAGTAGGTTATTGTGGAGACTGTCAGAAAGGGCATTGTTGTTGAGAAATGTTGCAGTATGTGTTGAACACGTCTTCAAATGTTTTTTGTCAGTGCTGTGGGAGAAGCATCGGCGAGAAGTCCTTCGACCTGGAACAGTCCTGAGCAGCATCTGCCAAGCTTCCTGGCCGTCGCCCACCACCACATTGGACAGGAAGAAGACCTGGAAACGAAGGCGTCATGTTTGGTGAGTTGAGCGTGTCGTTTGTCTTCTTCCTTTTTTTGTTTTTTTGTTTTTTTGTTTTTTTGTTTCTGTTGATGAGGAGTTTGCCTGTGTGTATGGGAATGGATGTGTGAGTGAATGTCTTTAGAATGCTATGCTTGTGCGTAGACTTGACTGTGTAGAACGATGTCGTGGGTCTGACCTGCAATATCCGCGATAACGACATTATCCGGCTCCACGTGTCCGAGTCTCCTGGAGTCAGCCTGGGGAGCTGCTGAAGCCAGTCTGGAAAAGATTATTGTGGATGTTGTTAGAAAGGCCATTGTTGTCGGGAAATGTTGGAGTATGTGTTGAACACATCTACAAATGTTTTCTGTCCCTTCTACTGTCCTAGGCGAGAAGTCCTGTGACGTGGAGCAGTCCTGAGGAGCATCTGCGAAGCTTCCTGGCCGTAGCCCACCACCACACTGGAAAGGAAGAGGACAACTAAAGGAAGGCGTCATGTTTGATGACTTGAGGGTTTTGCTTTTTGTTTTAGTAGTGTGGATTGAAATGGATGTGATAGTGAATGCCTTTCCGATCAAGGGTGCTATTCTTGTGCGGAGAATCTGGACTGTGGAGAAAGATGTGTAGCGCTTGATCTCTAATGTCCGCGATAACGACATAT
>JBHNNM010000807.1:0-989 GCA_048563625.1 Gammaproteobacteria bacterium
TCCGGAATGGCATAAACAGCTCCCCAGGCTGACTCCTGGTGACTCGGATAAGGTGAGCCTGATGATGTCTAGGACACTTCTAACAGAAAACATTTGTGAAAGTGTGCAACAAATACTCTAACATAGCCCGGCAGAAGAAGAAGAAGAAAAAAACGAAAAAAACACACACTCAACTCACCAAACATCATGCCTTTCTTTGCTGGTCTTCTTCCTGTCCAATGTGGTGGTGGGCGACGGCCAGGAAGCTTGGCGGATGCTACTCAGGACTGTTCCACGTCAGAGGACTTCTTGTCGCCTAGGACACTTCTAACAGTAAACATTTGTGAAAGTGTGCAACAAATACTCCAACATAGCCGGGCAGAAAACAAAAACAAAACAAAAACGATCAACTCACCAAACATGCCTTTCTTTACTGGTGCTCTTCCTGACATAGCCCGGCAGAAACAAACAAAAAAACGTTCAACTCACTAAACATGATGCCTTTCTTTACTGGTCCTCTTCCTGTCCAATGTGTTGGTGGGCGACGGCCAGGAATCTTCGCGGATGCTACTCAGGACTGTTCCACTTCGGAGGACTTCTCGCCTAGTACAGTACTGACAAAAAACATTTGTAGATGTATTCACCACATACTGCAACATTTCCCGACAACAATGCGCTTTCTAACAGTTTCCGCAATAACCTATTCGTGGATGGCTTCAACAGCTACCCAGGCTGACTCCTGGTGACTCGGACACGTGGAGCCTGATAATGTCGTTATCGCGGACATTGCAGGTCAGGCCCTAGACATCTTTCTCCACGGTCCAGAGTCTGCGCACAAGAATGGCATTCGAATGACATTCATTCACACATCCATTCCCATACACCCATACACACTCCTAAAAAAAAGAGCATAAACAACAACAGCAAAATGCTCAACTCACCAAACATGATGCCTTTGTTGACTGGTCCTCTTCCTGTGCAGTGTGCTGGTGGCCGATTTTCAGGAAGCT
>JBHNNM010000808.1:0-988 GCA_048563625.1 Gammaproteobacteria bacterium
TGTTAGTATGAAACATGAGAGTCTCCTTTTGTTTTGTTATAAAGATTCACACCTTTAATCAAAACGGGAAACTCTCACTAAGTCAAGCCGACTGTCAGATCAGGTCGGAACTACTACACTTAAATGATGACGATCTGGCCGCCCTGCAGGTGATTCGGCTCCCAACTGAGCGAAAAATCCAGGATTACCGTTCTGCCTATAACGATATTCGTGACTGGATACGTCATAAACAAAGCATTGAAGAAAAAGCAACCTCCTCTGTTGACTGGGAAGAGGTCGTATTTGAAGTGGATTTGCTTAAATCTCAGGAGATCAATCTGGATTATATTCTGGAGTTGATTTTTGAACATAATAAGAAGCAAAAATCCAAACCTGAACTGATTGATGAAGTCCGCCGTGTTATTCGTGCCAGCCTCGGTAACCGAGCCAAGGAAAGTCTGATTATTGATTTTATCAATAAAACCAATCTGGATGAGTTCGTTGACAGGGCTTCAATCATTGAAGAATTTTTTAAATTTGCCCAGGCAGAACAAAAACGTGAGGCGGAGGAGTTGATCCGAACAGAAGATTTAAATGAAGAGCCTGCCCGAAGATATATTTCTGTTTCTTTAAAACGGGAATACGCCAGTGAAAATGGCACAGAACTGAATGAAACACTTCCTAAAATGAGCCCTTTAAACCCACAATATAAAACCAAAAAGCAAAGTGTTTATGAAAAAATAGCCGCTTTTGTTGAGAAATTTAAAGGAGTAGGCGGGCAGCTGCTATAGGCGGATACTCTGGCTTTTTTACTCTAAGAAATAAAATGTCTGCTTCCCCATTCACACCGGTCATTTTACAGGCTTTTTCCAGGAATGGGAAAATGTCCGTTATTTGTACGATTTTGCCAATCATATAAAAATACTCACCTTGAGTATATTAACTTAAAAGCCAGGCAAGCATTTATCTTGCTTTAAACCACAGAATTAGTTGGAAGTTCGCATGGTTT
>JBHNNM010000809.1:0-985 GCA_048563625.1 Gammaproteobacteria bacterium
AGCTGTTGTTATATATTCCTTACAGTATGATAAAGCAAACTTTTTCAGTTCATTTTTATCCGGTGTTTTCTGGGCCAGTTCAATATCCTTACGGGTGGCATATGAATTAGGAGTGTCTCCAAAATTGGGCATGGAAAGAAAAATCAGCTGGTTTACGGGGGCTTCAGGGTAATGATGAATATAGGCTATAAGCTGTGAAGAACCCGCACTATGGCCAATAAGCGTGATTTTTTTTCCTGTCTTTGCTGTTAACCACTTTACCCACTGATTAATATCTTTAAGATCACCCAGAAGAGAATGGGTATGAATGGCTTCACAGGATAAACTTGTTTTTCGTTTGTTAATCCCAGGGATAAACTTGGTGTCAGTACGGTATAGCCGGATTCATGCAGCGATTCTGCCAGTTGTTTAACGGTCTGGAAGTTATCTGTCAGCATAAAACCATGCAGGATCATAACGACCGGTTTTTTGCTTTCGCCGGGATAAAATTCACCATAGGCGGCTATTTTATCGGTGAGTTGCAGGGTTACAGCTTGAGGTTCATAGGCATTTTCCTGAGCTAAAACAGGAAGATACAGGAACAGGGCAATTAAACAGATGAAACTATAGACCGTTTTAACGATACTGTTTTTTTTAAACAAAATACTCAACAATAGTAAGACGTCCATTACTGTCACAGGAATTGAGTCTGAAATTATAATTATAAATTGAGTATAGTGTATAAATTCAAATAGTGTATTGTTTGAGGGAATTAGTTTTCCGGGGCTGGCAGCTTTTAAACCTGCATAAACCTGTTACACCAGATCCAGGTATTTTTGCGGATCAACATTCCACTGCTGGTCAGATTCATAACTGGTGATTTTATATTTAGTTCAACCTGAATAATACTGTTTTAAGCCTGACCTCAAGCCAGGTTTAACGCGGCTGATGTTCCGCTTTGATAACCCCCCCCATCAAACCGGAAATAATTTTGAGCCACAAAAGC
>JBHNNM010000810.1:0-979 GCA_048563625.1 Gammaproteobacteria bacterium
TTATGAACCCTAGCACTTTCTGGTGGTTCAGGATATGGGACTTAGAGAAAAGCTCAAAGAACATGCCTGGGGTGCTCAGGGCACCCTGCCTACCGCCAGTCATTTTGTCGTGGCTCTGGCCTGTACCGGCAAAACCACCCGCTATGACAGCGATTATATTGAACACATGATGGCAGATATTCATCTGCCGGAAGATGCCCGCACTAAACGGCGCAGTTATTACCAGGCTTTTCAGGAAAAAGACTTTCACCTTCTGGAAAGCGAACGGGCAATGTTTGACTGGGCCTGCAAACAGACCTATATTGCCCTGGCCAATATAATGAATGCCGCCGCCTATATTAAAATTGACAGTTGTCCAGTGGAAGGCTTTGTAGCGGATGATCTGAATAAACTGCTGTCTGACGAATTTAATATTGATACATCCGTCTTTCAGGCGGCTTATATGGTGGCCTTTGGTTATCGTAAAGATCCCCAGAAAGAAAAAACCCGCCAGCCTCTGGAAGATATTGTCAGCTGGTAATTAGTCACCGGCAGTCTAAACATACTGACCGGCACAAAACCCGGATGGCCCATGCCCACTGGAAATTAAACCCGCCCAGGTGGCCTGTAACATCCACCACCTCACCAATAAAATACAAACCTTTTACTTTTCTGACCTGCATGGTTTTGGAAGACAGTTCGCTGGTATCAAGACCACCAACAGTCACTTCTGCTACCCGGTAGCCTTCCGTACCAGAAGGGGTATACTTCCAGCTCGAAAACAGTTTAGAAACAGACTCTGTATCACTGATATTATATTGTTTTACTGGTTTTTCAATAGATAGTTCAACCTGAATAATACTGTTTTAAGCCTGACCCCAAGCCAGGTTTAACGCGGCTGATGTTCCGCTTTGATAAAACACCTCATCAAACCGGAAATAATTTTGAGCCACAAAAGCCGGAGCTTATTGAGGATCTTTCTTAAGTTATGACCAGCGGC
>JBHNNM010000811.1:0-976 GCA_048563625.1 Gammaproteobacteria bacterium
TAATTAAAATAATAATAGCAGATATTTATAAAAACCGAGATAAATAAAGAGAAAAATATAAAATTTTTATCAGATTCATTTGATCTTAATTTTCAGCAGGTCAAATCGTTTTTCCGAAGTGACATAGTAGTTTTTACTGTCTCTGGACAGGCACATGGCTTCAGGCTGAAACATCGGTTTATACTTTAATGAATACTGGTAATGCCACGGATCCTGAGATGTTTTTCTGCTAAAGCGATGGATCCGCCGATAAGTATTAATGGACATAATCCGTCCATCCGGGCTGATATCCACAGCTGAAGGATTCTTTATATACGGCAGCTCCGCCACTTTTACCGCCTGCACCACCTGTTCAGGATTTTCAGGTTTTAAGGGCAGTTCAAACATCAGGGTGGGTTTATGCCTTTTGGTCAGCAAGATGACTTTATTACGCTGCTCATCCACAGCCGCGGCTTCCACATCATAGGAACGGCCATTTTCAAACTGATACACAATAGTCCATGCCGGTGTCAGGGTCGGATGTGGCTGCTGACCGACCGGCGGCTCCTCAACAATAAAGATCCGATGTTCCCATAATACCCTGAAATTATCCCCGGTATCAGCAATCAGCAAATAATGCTTGCCCTGATATTTAAAGGCATCCATATCTTCCCAGTCGATACTTTCCACACCGTCAATAAAATAACTGCCCAGATCTTTGCCATGATTATTAAGTGCGTAAATGATGGGCATATGGCCGCTGTCATTATGTGTCCAGAGAATTTTTTTGTCCCTGGTTGAGCAGGCCAGACCACTGGATTCGGTAATTGCCTGATTTTCAATAACAAAACGCTGCTGTTTAAGCGGATTTTTAACCACTATGGAGGGTTTTGCATGACTTATAGAATAAGCAAATAAGCATACAATGCCTAAAATAAACTGGCTGATTATTTTCATAGTTTAAGTCCAGTTTTAAGCCCGTTTTTTAATCTTAGGT
>JBHNNM010000812.1:0-974 GCA_048563625.1 Gammaproteobacteria bacterium
ATTTCGTCATCCACACAACATTTACACAGAGGACAAGATAAATCGTCAGAGGGGTCAGTTGAATAGCGTAATTTGTGTGTTTTTATCTCAGAAATACCCATTCTGAATCTAATAAAGACGTCCCTCAATGCTTTATTAGTCACGCAATAAAAATATGGCTCGAGTGAATGTTCTAATTTAAATATACGGTAGACTGAATACCTGTCACGTTCGTGAATTCTGTCATCCCATCCTTGCCTCCAGCAGTCAGTTATACGTTCCCTGAATACACGCAAAAACCAGTTTACATTTTGCACACCTTGATTAGCCCACACGTATCCAAACCCATACATCATCAAATTCCCGTGTACAGCGGATACCCAGCATTGTCTTCCGTTGTTATGTACATTGGCTAGCATGTTGTAAGCTTTCCTTGGTAGTCTTCCAGCTTCCATTCTCATAAGTCTAAGCCAAAAACGTATTGAGCTAACTTTAGCATCCAGATGTAGTGGTGTTCTTCCAGTTTCCCCGTATACCATATCGTTTGGTGTTTTGGGAGATACGTTTAGAAGTCTTTTCAGAGCAAACAAGTGAGCCTTTTCTATTTGTAAATCCATTTGCATTCCCCAGATTTCTGATCCATATAACAATATAGGTTTAATTTGTGAATCAAATAATTTCAAAAAAATATTCGGAGAAACATCGCCAAGCTTCCATAAAGTTTTGAATATTTCAACAATACCTGCTTTTGCTTTCGCTTTCTGGCTTTCAAGGGAATGAGAAAACGAGAGACGAGTACTAAACCACACACCCAAATATTTATACGCATTTACGACTTTTACAACATAGTCTTTATAGTACCATTTTTCACATCTGGCAAGATAACCACCATTCCTAAACACAACGATATTTGACTTCTCTAAATTCACAGTAAGATCTAGGGCGTCGGCGTTTCTTGCCAACAAATTTAGCTGATGCTGTAGACCTACTGGAGT
>JBHNNM010000813.1:0-973 GCA_048563625.1 Gammaproteobacteria bacterium
ATCTATGTCTTTGTTTTCTAAATATATTCCTGTGTAAAAAATCGTGCAAGCGCTTCGGGCCATCGCGGTTTAGGCGCCTCTTTATTTTTGTCATTATAATTGAACAAACAGGCATTTACAGACATTACCACGCTCCGTGGAAATACGAAGTTGTCAGCTTAAACCTATAACGATGGCTCGAACCTACCTGTTTTGCTGGGGCCGTACACAGTCAAGAACCGCCCCACCACTGTGGCCTCCGGACCCGTATATTGCTCATCCTCGCCCTCCTCTTCCTCCTCTGGTCGCGTTTCGTACATATTTTTTAAAACAGACGTACTTGGTTCTGCCACACACCGGTACTTCTCCCTCAGACGTGCTTCTCCTTCGCGTACTTGTCCCATCAAAGGTACGGCTTGAATCTCCGCCCCCCGCCCCCGCCCCCCCCCCCCCCCCACACACACACACGCACGCACGCACGCACGCACATACACTTCCCCCACAAACGTACAGTTCTCACAAAGACATAGGCTGTTTCTCTCACCGACACAGTTCTCCCACAAGCGTACCCTTTTCCGACTCAGTCAAACAGACGCACCTTTCCCACAGACGTGTATACTTTTACCATCAGAGCCCTCCTCCCCCAGTACACACACTGACGTTCATCTCCCGCAGGCATATTCCTCCCACATGATTATCCGTACCTCTTCCTGGCCATTATACGTACTTGTCTCCCGGACGTACTTTTTCGACACGCTTAACCCACATACGTCTGCCACGAACGTTATAGTCATGAAATACTACACAGCCCAAAAGACAACACAGAGAGCTCCAACCGACTCACCCGTTTCTAACGGATCAAAGTCCGCCTTCAGTTCAGTGTTTGGTGCGACAACGGTCAAGAAGTTGTTGAACGTCATTTGGATGTTAGCGATGCACATAACCTCTCGGTTCCACTCGGCGTTAACGGCCATTTTTTTCCGCGTTGCCAGCA
>JBHNNM010000814.1:0-972 GCA_048563625.1 Gammaproteobacteria bacterium
CTAATTTAATTGAAATTTTATAACAAGTAAAAAATCAACTCATTAAAGTATAAATAAATCTGTCAAAACAATGGTTATTAACAAATCGGGATAATCATCCCTTTTCTTCAGGCACATAGCTCATATCACTCTTCAGATGAGCATTATAGTTATTAATCCATTCAAGGTATTCATCAATAGGCAATGGACGAGAAAACAGATAACCCTGGCCTTCTTCACTGAGTTTCTGTTTTAAAATTTCAAGTTGCGCTTCTGTTTCAATACCTTCTGTTACCACAGTCATATTAAGGCTATGAGCCATGGATACTATGGCACTAATCAGTTTAATATTATCGGGTTCTAACTCCAGGTTAGTAACAAAAGAGCGATCAATTTTAAGACAATCTATGGGCAGGTCTTTTAAATAACTTAGAGATGAATAACCGGTACCAAAATCATCTATCGAGATTTTAATACCTTTATTAAGAAATGCATTTAATTTGTTAAGTAACTGCTCATGATCTTCAGCCAGCAAACTTTCAGTAACCTCAATATCCAGTTGTAAAGGGTTACAGCCAGTATTCATTAATATGTTTTCAATATCCTGTATTAGAAATGGATCCGAAAACTGTCTGGGGGATAAGTTTATAGCAAGACGTAAATGTTTCTGTTGTTGCCCAAATTCTAAACAGGCCTGTTCAAACACCCATTTCCCAACTTCAACAATTTGTCCGGACTCTTTCAGAAGAGGAATAAATTCAACCGGAGATATATTTCCAAGTTCAGGGGTAGACCAGCGTAACAATGCCTCAGCACCGATAATCATACCATTTTTTAAATTAATTCTTGGCTGATAATGTAAATTAAACTCATTTCTTTCCAGAGCATCTCGTAACCGGTTGACCAGTCTCATACGTCGCCCAGCCGTTTCTCCCATGCTGGTAGAGTAAAACTGAAAGTTATTGCCACCTACATTTTTAGCATGATACATAG
>JBHNNM010000815.1:0-971 GCA_048563625.1 Gammaproteobacteria bacterium
TAAATGATAAACGGTATAAAATTTACATGAAGGATTTGAAAAAAGTATTTACACAATTGAACCAGGACGTGATGTGCCTCTGCACAATGGTTTAAATTTGTGGGGATCCTTCAGTTTTAAGAATATAAAGAACAAAACCTCTTGCCTTAATATAAAATTTATTTTCTTCATCCTCAAAATCTGTCATAGCCAGGCGGTTAATAACAATTCGTGCAGGATTGGACCAGGACTCAAAAACATCCTTATGCAAAAGTGCCACCTTTAACAGCGGGATCTGCATAAGTAGCAATAATTTTTTTACTGGTTTTGTTAATAGTTCATCTGATGCTATAAAATTAAATAAACGGGTAATAATATCCCTGGTATAGAGATATTCATTGATCATTTCATGGGCATATTTTTCTTTATCTATATGCATATCCAGTTCAGTATCAACAACAAACTGTTCATCTTTATTTTTAAGTGCGCTCTGTTCATGCTGTTTCTGAACCACTGTTAAATCATCAACCAGCTGCAGTAATTGCTGCTGGTATTCTTCAGAAGCAAAAAATTCACTACTGCTGTCCACCACTTCATTATCTGATTTAAAGCTTAATAATTCCTTCAGGGTCTGATAGGTCGGAACTAAGTATAAATTATTGTCCAGAGTTGTTATTTCAGTTTTATGTTCAGCCAGCTCGGGACTTAATAATTCTACCGGACGGGATGCCTGGTAATAAGCCGGTGGAATTCCCTGTGGCTGAGAGGATCTAGCCTCAGAAAAATAAGATGCTTGTTGAATCGGTTCAATTGATTCTGAAGGGGCTTTAACAATACTCAGTTTCTGTTTTTCAATAACCGGCAGGATATTATTATCAACTAGGATATTATTGATTTCTTTATAGATCTCAAACAGGTGATGGTTCAGTACTTTTTCGAATTGCTTATATAATTCAATGGCAATTTCATTAGTTTCAAAATACTTATGAACC
>JBHNNM010000816.1:0-970 GCA_048563625.1 Gammaproteobacteria bacterium
CTCTCTCTCTCTCTCTCTCTCTCTCTTTCTCTGTCTCTCACACACACACACACACACACACACACACACACACACAAACAAAACAACAACCGACCATTTCATAAGTCCACTAATTGGACCCAAAAGTCGATACAAATCGGCAAAACAGATACTGCTGATTACGGCGACAGTAAACTAATCAAGCTTTTCTCTTTCAATTATAAAGGTATGATTCTGTTGTTACCTAGCCAACGCACGATCGAAGGGAGACAAGTGCTGAGCAGTGTCGAGGTCACGGGTCACAGGCACAGCGCGGTCACAGTTCCATAGGAAGTGGCGCTTCCAAACGCTGCTGCAAGCACATTCTTTGCTGTTGCAGTAGTGGCACAAGCGGAACTGTTCAGTTTCAAATGATGGGTTTTATTTAGGCATCACATGAGTACACTGAATGTCGTAAAGACTTTACTGCCTAATCTACGTTGACTGATGGCCGAGATCATTTCATTGCCTGGCATCTATAGTCTAGAGAGAAAAGACATTTGCAGTCTGAACATACAACAGAAAGGTATTTACAGTCTGAACATACAAGAAAAAGGCGTTGACAGTCTGAACATACTAAAAAGAAAAAAAAGGGGTTGAGGGTTCGGGGGTAGGCGTCCGGCACAGTCTGAATACGTATACACGTAAAAGGCGTTCACAGTCTAACCATACAAGGAAAAGGCGTTCACAGTCTGAAAATACAAGAAAAAGGCGTTCACAATCTGAACATACAAGAAAAAGGCAGTCACAGTCTGAACAGAAAAGAAAAAAGGCATTCACAGTCTGGACATGCAAGAAAAAGACGTTGACAATCTGAACATACTAAAAAAATTTTTTAAAGGCGTTCACAGTCTGAACATGCAAACACGAAAAAGGCATTCACAGTTTAAATATACAAAGAGAAGGCTCTCACAGTCTGAACATACAAGAAAAAGGCGTTGACTATCTGAAC
>JBHNNM010000817.1:0-970 GCA_048563625.1 Gammaproteobacteria bacterium
GTGAGATGTTGATACTCATATTACCTATTGCTTATAAAACTGTCAGAAGCTTTATATTTCAACAGGTTTTGTGAGTATTAGCATCTTTCTTCACTCATCAGAGCGGAGAAGAGCCTAAAAATAGCATGAATTTTTTTAACAAACAGATAGATACTGATGCTGACTGCAAGATAAATCAGCATATTAGCCAGAAGAATAACTGTCCAGATCTGGCTTAAATCCTGTTGTTCAATTTCTGCATTTAAAACCCAGTCACTATCCGGTATAACTATTTCCTTTTTTAACAAAGCATTCTGTTTAAATGTTTCTGCACTAGCCACCTGTTGACCATCTTTGCTCACAACAGTTAACTTCTGCCCTTTTTCAATAATATTGTTCAGTTTTGTCTGTATTATATTCAAACTGAAACTGGCAAACAGAATACCGACTTTTCCCCATTGTCAGTAATATTCTGAATAATATCAAAATGTTCCATTTTCTTTATTTGTTTATGTACCGATGGACGGATAATAATGTCATTTTTGTAGAATGATTTGAGATCTTTCATACAGAAATCACCCACCTTTAAATCAGGCGGTTCACCCAGAATCTGCCCCTCAGAATCCAGAATGGCCAGGCCGATATTTAAGGGCAGCAGATTCTGCATGGTTTTAGCCCAAGCAACGGCTTCCTTTTTATCTCCAAACTGAGCAAGATCCCTGACCTTTTGCTGATGACTCAACTGTTTAACAATATCACGATAATACCGAATGACCTCTGAAATCTCATTGGCCTTAACCTGAATATTATTTATCTGCATGGAGACATATTGCTCCTGCATATAATTTTTAAGCACTACAAAAGATAAATAGTTTAACCAGATTTTCTCTGGCTTTGTTCAGGAGCTTTGAATCGGTTGGAAAAGCGATGTTCTTTTCCTGTACGGTAGTATCTACTGTGACTTTCTTTAAACTGCCGGGCTTTATGGTTT
>JBHNNM010000818.1:0-968 GCA_048563625.1 Gammaproteobacteria bacterium
CAACCATTATTGAAATTGAAGGAGAAAGTTACCGAAGAAAAAATAAAGGAAAATAAACAGGCACTCAACCGGCCATCGTAATTGTCGTTAAACCGGACAAGATAGTTGACGCGGGACAAAGGTCGCTTTAAAAGCCAGGCTCTGCTGGATGAACAGGCCATTCTTAGCTGTATGGTCTATGTCGATTTAAACCCTATCCGGACTGGCCTGTGCGATACCCTAGAACAATCAGACTATACCTCCATTAAGCAACGTATAGAAGCGCTGACTGAAACAAGCAAACAATCAACCCCAACCATTAAACTCTCAGCCTTTATCGGTAGTTCACTTAAAGAAAATGGTATTGCCTTTACACTTACGGACTATCTTGAATTGGCTGACTGGACTGGTCGAATAGTCCGGGAAGATAAACGAGGCTATATCAAAGCCACAACACCGCGAATTCTGCAAAAATTACAACTGGATGAACAAACCTGGATGGATACTATTCAGGGATTCTCCAAAGGCTTTTATTCCTTTATCGGCCCAGAACAGCAATTAAAATCACTCTGCCAGAAACAGAACAGACACTGGGTTCGGGGTATTAATGCCTGCATGAAATTATTTAAGCTGAAACAACCTTGTCCTGTCCCGCTCTAAAGTCAGCCCGTATTAGTTTATTTCCAACACCAGCATAATCATGCAGGCTATCCGCTGTCCGGCATTTGGAATATTTCTGTTTATTTATTGGAATTTATTTCCATTTAGCAAAGCAACCTAAAAGTAACGACAATTGTAAGGTTTCACAATACCATTTTTACTAAATTCTGGTTCTTTTCTACTTATATCATATCTTATTTTATGGGTGTCTAAATAGCTGATCCTAAAAGGTGTCCACCCCTATAACCTTTTCTGTTGAATTTCAGAACCAGGAAAGTGGGACACATTATTCATAAATTTCCTAACATCTTCCATCAGACTTTTCATCG
>JBHNNM010000819.1:0-967 GCA_048563625.1 Gammaproteobacteria bacterium
TACGGTGAATCACCGCGGACCCCTCCCCTTGAAGGAACTTCACTCCACCGGTGAAACAATAGTGTGGAGAGACCCTGGGGGATCTTGAGCCTGTTTACCACCTGTTTACGTTTGTGTGTGAAATCACCCTGCCACAGGCTGTGACATGTGGACTACCCCCGAAAAGCACACTAAGAGGAGAGAAACACTAGAAAATGCTAACCAGAACAAAACCACAAGAAAAAAATTGGTACAAGAAGGAGTATGGAAAAAAGAAGAAGGAAGCATTCAGAACTGAAGGAGCCTTGTGAAATGCTGGACAAAACAAAAACACTAACAACAATAGCTAGACAGAAGAAGGCCAAAGAAAAAGCCCTAAAATGAAGCATTCAAACTGGAAAGGAGCCCTACAAAAACCACTCTGAGAAGAACACAGCCTACAAAATGTTTAAAAAAACCACCAAGAAGAAAAGTTCTGATAGAAGAAGACCTAGCTAAAAGCTCTAAAAAGCAACACTCGGAGAACACAGGCAAGTGGCATCTTTGTAAAGCAGGTAGTTTTTCATACGGTGAATCACCGCGGACCCCTCCCCTTGAAGGAACTTCACTCCACCGGTGAAACAATAGTGTGGAGAGACCCTGGGGGATCTTGAGCCTGTTTACCACCTGTTTACGTTTGTGTGTGAAATCACCCTGCCACAGGCTGTGACATGTGGACTACCCCCGAAAAGCACACTAAGAGGAGAGAAACACTAGAAAATGCTAACCAGAACAAAACCACAAGAAAAAAATTGGTACAAGAAGGAGTATGGAAAAAAGAAGAAGGAAGCATTCAGAACTGAAGGAGCCTTGTGAAATGCTGGACAAAACAACAACACTAACAACAATAGCTAGACAGAAGAAGGCCAAAGAAAAAGCCCTAAAATGAAGCATTCAAACTGGAAAGGAGCCCTACAAAAACCACTCTGAGAAGAACACAGCCTACAAA
>JBHNNM010000820.1:0-962 GCA_048563625.1 Gammaproteobacteria bacterium
TTTGTTGCACACTTTCACATATGTTTTCTGTTAGAAGTGTCCTAGGCGACAAGGCGTCCGTCGTGGAGCAGGTGCCAAGCTTCCTGAAAATCGGCCACCAGCACACTGCACAGGAAGAGGATCAGTAAACAAGGCATCATGTTTGGTGAGTTGAGCATTTTGCTGTTGTTGTTTTTGCTTTTTTTAGGAGTGTGCATGGGTGTATGGGAATGGATGTGTGAGTGAATGTCTTTCGAAAGCCATTCTTGTGCGCAGACTCTGGACCGTGGAGAAAGATGTCTAGGGCCTGACCTGCAATGTCCGCGATAACGACATCATCAGGCTCCACGTGTCCGAGTCACCAGGAGTCAGCCTGGGGAGCTGTTGAAGCCATCCACGAATAGGTTATTGCGGATACTGTTAGAAAGGGCATTGTTGTCGGGAAATGTTGCAGTATGTGGTGAACACATCTACAAATGTTTTTTGTCAGTACTGTCCTAGGTGAGAAGTGCTCCGAAGTGGATCAGTCCTGAGTAGCATCCGCCAAGTTTCCTGGCCGTTGCCCACCTCCACATTGGACAGGAAGAGGACCAGTAAAGAAAGGCATCATGTTTGGTGAGTTGAGCGGTTGTTGTTTTTGGTTTGTTTGTTTTTTGCCGGTCTATATTGGAGTATTTCTTGCACACTTTCACAAATGTTTTTTTGTTAGAAGTGTCCTAGGCGACAAGGCGTCCGTCGTGGAGCTGGTGCCAAGCTTCCTGAAAATCGGCCACCAGCACACTGCATAGGAAGAGGACCAGTAAACAAAGGCATCATCTTTGGTGAGTTGAACCTTTTTTTTCTCTTTTTTTTGCCGGGCTATGTTGGAGTATTTTTTTGCACACTTTCACATATGTTTTCTGTTAGAAGTGTCCTAGGCGACAAGGCGTCCGTCGTGGAGCAGGTGCCAAGCTTCCTGAAAATCGGCCACCAGCACACTGCAC
>JBHNNM010000821.1:0-962 GCA_048563625.1 Gammaproteobacteria bacterium
TCTGTCGTGGCACAGCGTAGTAACAGTCAGTCATGAACCGTCGCTAAATTCATGGTTAACAGCTGTTGGGAAATATCCCAGACGGTCAGGCTAGTTTTCTGATGATGATGAGTTGATGCTTAATGTCCTCAGATGTCAATTGACATATTAGGGACAAGTTGCGACCAATGCCGAAGCACGGTCCAATAATTCTTTACGTCCACGGAAACCAGAAGGCTCGTTAGGACGGACAGCCCAGGACGTCCACCTCGACTCTCACACAGCTCCTGAACTAGTTTTCTGTCGTGGCACAGTATCTTATAGTCTGTCCTACGGCGGTTGTATTGAGAAAGTACACAAAATAACCGAGACAGTTCAGCACAGTGAGTTTTGTAACTTCAAACAAACAGCACTTCACAGCAACCCCATAACAGGTAGATGCTTGCCTTTGCCGACCAACTTCCGCTAGTGCATCCTTGGTGATCATGCCAAGCCACAGTGATCCGATTGTCCCGCAACGGTTTATCTATAACACATCAACCACGGTTGAGTCTACCGGCGAAAGGATAATAAAGGAAAAGGATAATGGGTGCTTATGGGCGTCTAACCCGCACAGGCCCTGGGGCCTTAACTATGAATCGGGACTACGGTAGGCCAGGCCTAAACCAAAGTTCCTGACTTTAGAGTCCGAGACTTTGAGTTAGGCAAAGTTCGTATACATGGACGCGGACAATGGTCGAGACAACAGAGTCTCTGACTTCGCGCTGATAAGAAAGTGGTCATCACACGCGTCATCGCTTGTGCTAACTTTAGACGGGGCAATCCCATCTGGGCATGCGCACCGACACGCTTCGGCCACTTCCCTGCGACGTATTTCGTACGCGCAAACATCGGTAAACATAAATCGGTGAAGGCATGCCTAGCAGGCCCCGATTCTGGATGTGATTCGCCATGTTTTACTTCTGCAACACCCAAGCGATCTC
>JBHNNM010000822.1:0-961 GCA_048563625.1 Gammaproteobacteria bacterium
CACACACAGACACACACACACACACACACACACACACACACACACACACACACACATACACACACACACAAACACACACACATATCCATTCAAGGATTGTTCTTAGAGAAATTTCGATTATTTGTTCAACACATCTGTTTTCTGTCATTACTGTCCAAGGCGAGAAGGCCTCCAACGTGGAGAAGTCTTGAGAAGCATCTGCCAAGCTCAGTTCCTGGCCGTGGCCCACCAGTACACTGGACAGCAAGAGGACCAGTAAACGAAGTCAGGTTTCGTGATTTGAGGGGTTTTGTTTTTGAGGAGTGTGCATGGGTGTATGGGAATGGATGTGTGAGTGAATGTCTTTTGAATGCCATTCTTGTGCGCAGACACTGGACCGTGGAGAAAGATGTCTAGGGCCTGACCTGCAATGTCCGCGATAACGACATCATCAGGCTCCACGTGTCCGAGTCACCAGGAGTCAGCCTGGGGAGCTGTTGAAGCCATTCACGAATAGGCTATTGCGGAGACTGTTAGAAAGGGCATTGTTGTCGGGAAATGTTGCAGTAAGCGGTGAACACATCTTCAAATGTTTTTTGTCAGTACTGTCCTAGGCGAGAAGTCCTCCGAAGTGGACCAGTCCTGAGTAGCATCCGCCAAGCTTCCTGGCCGTCGCCCACCACCACATTGGACAGGAAGAGGACCAGTAAAGAAAGGCATCATGATTGGTGAGTTGAGCGGTTTTTTTCTTTTTTTCTTTTTTTCTTTTTTCTTTCTTTTTCCGGGCTATGTTGGAGTATTTGTTGCACACTTTCACAAATGTTTTCTGTTAGAAGTGTCCTAGGAGACAAGGCGTCCGTCGTGGAGCAGGTGCCAAGCTTCCTGAAAATCGGTCACCAGCACACTGCACAGGAAGAGGACCAGTCAACAAAGGCATCATGTTTGGTGAGTTGAGCATTTTGCTGTTGTTGTTTTTGCTCTT
>JBHNNM010000823.1:0-959 GCA_048563625.1 Gammaproteobacteria bacterium
TTCTCCAAATCTAAGTTTAACTTTAGTTCAGTCAGTAGTTCATTGGTACTGTGTCTTAGTGCGGTCGCGGGGTGCAGTAGTCTCCTTTCCCGTGTGAAGCCACTGGCTAAAGGATGGTTTCAATTAGCGTCGGTCAGTTGGCCGAGCTGTAGACAACAAGCCTCCCTGTTCATGCACGGGCATGGAAGAGCTGCCTTCCCCTTTCTGTTACGAATCCTTCTTTTATTCCAAATTCTGGGCCGCCGGTGCCGTATTTTTCAAAGTATAAAAGACCCTCCCTTTTAATCCCCGCACCACTCGCCCTCACCAAAATCATAAAGACCGTGTGCCCTCTTTACGGTTGACTGTGCTAGGTCTCCGAGTAAGTCTCCGAGTCAGTCTCCAAGTCAGTCTCTAAATCTCCAAGTAAGTCTCCAAGTCAGTATCTAAGTCACCAAGTCAAAGTTATTTCTATTTGTCAGTGCAACTAGTGTTTAATCTACATTCAACAGGTTGGTTTGAGTATTTTTTATCTTTCTGGTTCCTGACTGATGTTTTATTGTTGTTTGATTGTTGTGGTTTTTATGGTTTGATCTTGCCGTAAGATCTGGCGTCGCTGATGTTTGATTATTCTTCACGTTCGCTTAAACGATTAGGTACAGGGGCCAGCTTCGTGGTAGTCACGAGTTGTTTCAGATATATGGATTATAAAAACATTTCTCATTTCATGATTGATGTGTTGAATCTTAAACTGTGTTTTGTAACAGACGTTCTGACGGAGAGGTCAGGTTCGTTATCCGAGCCCGGCTCCATTTTGTTCATTCTAATCTAAACCTCCTAAAGGAGTTCCTCTATTTTTCTGATTAGAAAAGGCCTGTTCCGCGTATCCGCGATTAACAGGTTTGACTTTTCTATTTAACATTATGTGAAAAGGCCAGCTCCGCGATAGTCCGCGATTAGCTTTGGTTTGACTTTTCCAT
>JBHNNM010000824.1:0-958 GCA_048563625.1 Gammaproteobacteria bacterium
GCAAGGTATTCATCTTCAATAAAGGACTGCAGACTATCCATATCTTTTTGAATAAGCTGACTGTTCAGATCATAGATAATCCCACGGATAGTATTAATACTGAAAAACGTGGTGGTTAAGGCCGTCAGCAGGACAATCACCAGGGTGAATAAATTAAGCCGGGTTAATAGCTTCATTTACCTGTCCGCTTCCCATCGAAATGATTCCGCATTACGTAAAAATTCCAGTTCAAATACAATACCTAACTTTTGCGCCAGATCCAGGTTCACTGAAGCCGTCACCTGGTGATTGGTTACCAGGGGGATATTTTCCGGTGACTCTCCGGCAAGGATTCTCAATGCGGTTTTTGCAGCATAGCGTCCCTGTTCTTCAGGTACCTGGAAAAAACCCATTAAAACATAAGGCTTCATACTGGTTTGAACTGACCCTGTGGATATACGCGTATTGCGCATAATAAACTCATGTATTTCTTCTGAGTTCCATCCAGTAATACTCATACTGTTTTCAATAATCAAAGCATCCACTGTATCCTGCAACATTAAATAGGCCTATTGCCATTGTTCGACCATTTTAACATATATCTTATGATCAAACCTGATATTGGCCTTTTTTTCAAAATTAATGACATTTTTACGATCAGAAATCACATTACCAGCCAGTATGCCCAGGCGTTTACCTTTGGCATAGCGTTTAAGCTCCTTTACCAGCTCTGCAATCATGGATACTTCAACCATGCCGGTGGCATTTTTATAGGGGTAACCATAAACCGAAGCATCCCAGTTGACCCCGCAGAAAACAACCGGGATGGAATGGTTTTTATAATAGGGTTCAATTAAATACTTACTTGCATTATCATCACAGGCAATAATTAAATCCGGCTTATAGCGTTCAATTTCGACTTTGGCTTTTAATGCTGCGGCTTTAATATAGTCTTCATCGGGATTGCGCTTGGTGTCCA
>JBHNNM010000825.1:0-958 GCA_048563625.1 Gammaproteobacteria bacterium
CCATGGCCATCTGCTCGAGGAATGGTTTTAGTTGCCTTAACTGCGGAATATCAAGAGTGCCCTCCTACAGTTAGCTGTAGCTAGGTTGAACACTAAATAAAAAATTTCTCTCTAGAAAATCAGCTTCACTGAACTTGGTTTGTAAGTCCCAATGGAGGCATCACATCGTGCTTTTGTATCATACAATGTAATAGCCTCGGAGGGCAAAAACAGAACCAGTTTTTGGTCCGCCTTCTGTATTGTCACAATATTCTAGCTCTTCCTGCATTGATGGTCTAGTTCAATAGACTGTGGAAAACAAACAGGCACTGCAGATTTAATAGTCCATAAATGCATGGCAAGCCACATGGCTCCTCTGGAAACTTTTTAATAGTTGAATCCAAATGAAATAAACATAAGATTGTGGTAGAATGTCTCATTAAGGCTGTGAGATTTTCTAATTGTTAGCTCTGGCCAGTCGGGGAATTATCGGTCTGTAACATTATCCAGTAATAGTAAACATGGAGTAGTGAGTTAGCAATCAGAACAGAAGTGAATTTTGTTTTTGTTTTTAGGTAAAACTTGTAAAGTAGCAATATTAATAGAGGTACTACCACTAGGTATGAATGTTGTTGAACTAATGAGAAAATGTGTTGCTTTGTGCAGATTGCAACAGCTACCGGACACCTCCCCCCAGTCCAGTTTAAATGGGACAAAAGGGATAACAAGCTTCAAAGACAATTAGATGAAAGGTAAAGGCACTGTTCACATAACCAATTGAGCAGAGGACGCATTATGTGTCCTGTCATTGGGGATGGAATAAAGAACACCCTCACAACAGTTTTTCTTCTTCTCTTCTTCTATCAATTTATGGTCTAGTTTACTCGTAATCAACATTTGAAAATGCTGTTTCCCAGGTACGAGCGGTTCAACAACCTGAAGAAGATCAACCCCAACCTGAAGACCCTGTTGGCTGTCA
>JBHNNM010000826.1:0-956 GCA_048563625.1 Gammaproteobacteria bacterium
AAAATCATCACCGGACGGGGAAAACAGACCATTACCGGACGTGACAAACACAACCTGCTCAGCGAAGCCATGCCGGAATGGAAAGACATTTTCAGCGATGAACAATTGCAGGCACTCATTGCCTACCTGCGTTTTATGACTAATAGCTCCAGAAACCCGCTCATGGGCGATCCGGTGGTGGGTATGAAGCTTTATCATACTTACTGCCAGGTCTGTCACGGCGATGAAGGTGATGGCGAAGGTATTATGACCCAGTTAATGGGTATAACCCCAATGGATCATACCAACCCAAATGAAACCAATCCGCTCAGTAATGCCGACATTATTAACAGTATTCTCAAAGGCAAAGGGCGTTATATGCCAGCCTGGGAAGGCATATTAAGTCAGGAAGACGCTGAAGCTCTGGTCAGTTATATTCGCCTGCTGGCTTTTTAACGCAGTATAAATTGTAACTCCGTAATACCATGATACTGGACAACATCAGTTATTCAATATCAGTACAATAATATCTGGCAATGATAAGGAAAATATGATGAATGAAAAATCAGAGATTGATGACTTAAAAGCAGAGTTTAAGAACCTTAAAGTAGATATTGCCGCATTAACCGCAGCTGTGGAAGCCTTAAACCAGGGTAAAACGGCTGAAGCAAAGAATGATGATGAAACCGCGTCGGTTGTTGATCAAATTGAATAAGATTTTGAGAAATATAAGGAAGAAGGTGAGGCCCTGGTACATACACTTGACTCCAATATCAAGGCCAATCCCGTGCGCAGTGTTTTAGTGGCTCTGGGTGTAGGCTATGTGCTGGCTCGAATTATGGGGCGCAAATAATGAAACGAGGGTGTAAAAATAACTGTGTAAACGCTCATTGCGGTGGTTTAAGTCAGCAGTGGTTAAATGAACAAACCTGAAATACCACCTTCATAGTGAACAGCCTACCTTCCAAAGTCAGGCT
>JBHNNM010000827.1:0-954 GCA_048563625.1 Gammaproteobacteria bacterium
GCTTTTGTGGCTCAAAATTATTTCCGGTTTGATGGGGTGTTTTATCAAAGCGGAACATCAGCCGCGTTAAACCTGGCTTGAGGTCAGGCTTAAAACAGTATTATTCAGGTTGAACTAATTAGTTTACCCAATTTAAGTGTTAAAGTTGTATTGTGAATAAAGATAACAAAAAAAATTTTCTTCCGCCATGGGCGACCTGAAAGGCCTTCTGGACAAAGAAGGTATCAGCATCGGCCGCCCTGTTTCCAGTAAAGACAACATCCCCACATTAACGGCCGACCTGCTGGATAATGAAATCATTAACCAGTTTGAAGAACAGTTAAGATCCTCAAATCAGAACAATACTAACAATGAGGAGTATTCTGAAGATATAACCCCCGTTGACAGTTTACAGGACAATCCTCAGGACACTATCGACCTTCCGGTTCTGGACGGCACAATTACAGTAAGTGACGAAAAGGCTCCATCCGATATAGATGACTATATATCTGATATCGATGATGATGACTTTGATGCACTCGAATTTGCTGACTCTGTTGAACAACTGGAAGAAACCGTTGAGTCCATTACCCAGCCTGAAGATCTGCTCAGGTTTGAAGAAAAGACTCAAACCCACCATGAGACTCCAGTAAAATCCAGCGAACTGGATAGTCACAGCCCCACTATCGCTCCCGAGGCAGCTCATACCAGCTTTTCTGAAATTACCGAAAGTATTCACTATGAACAGTTAAAGGAAAAACTGCATAAGCAGCTCTCTTTTCAGATAGAACTATCCATTGCTGAGCTCAAGTCCCGGTTACTGGACAATCTGGCTGCCGAACTGGAAGCGGCCTTTAAACCTAAATAGTGCTTGGCCGGTAATATTTATTACCATAAAATACAATTAGTTATGGTAAAATAAAACCTTGAAGATTTGATTGGCTAATTTTAACATCCTTTGAATGTGTTTTATAA
>JBHNNM010000828.1:0-952 GCA_048563625.1 Gammaproteobacteria bacterium
TGTATCAATGAAAAGTAACAATTTAATCTGTCGGACGCAACATCACATTTCGATCGAAACTGTAAAAAGGTACATGACCCAAATCAAAAATTCACTCACCGTTCCTTGTTGGCACCATGTTCGAAGAGAAAGTAGGCGCAAAGCACTGTGGGTAAACATGGCCGCGCTTTGTGCAAAAAGACCGCGGTCACAAAATCGACGTTTATCCCCAGGATCGACAATTTTTCGATCGTAACGGCCTGACAAAATAAAAACTCGAAATTTTAAACTTGAAAAAATGTATTACAAACGGAATCCAACGCTTTTATTATCACTGCTTTCGACTGAACACTGATTTTAGCAACAGCTTCTTTGTTTCACCACCCACAAGTCCGCCGTGAATAGTAACAGACGAACGTTTTCGTCAGCATCGGAACCGGACCCAATGCGTTTCGATCGAAATAAGCTTATGTTTATTTCAATTATTCAGATTTTACAAGTAGTTATGAGCCGTTTTCACAAGCATTAAAAAGCTTTGACTATGTCCTGTCAGGCAGCAAAGGGAAAATTGCCTAAAGAAGAAAGATGCAAACTAAACGACAACTGAAGCGGTGCACCCGAAATGTCCACCCTTCTTTTGCCGATTTTCGGCCCGGACTTGGTGTAAATTTTCATATTTTACTAACTCAGAACTGACTTTGGGAGTCAAGTTTATCTTTATTATCTCTTTGATGCATACTCTTTCAGATAAAGTTAGGTTTGTTCAGAGAAAACTTAAACCTGAAGAAGCATTTAGGACCAAAAAATGGATGGTCCTCGCCGAGCACCTTTTGGCACAGGCTCATATATATATATATGAACAAAACAGTGCACTCATGTGCTGTTATTTTCTAATACATGTCAAGAGACATTTTCTTAAAGTTTACTCTTAACACTGCTGTTTTTCAGTAACAAAACACATAGATATTCAGGG
>JBHNNM010000829.1:0-950 GCA_048563625.1 Gammaproteobacteria bacterium
TTGGGGTGTATTCCACATGTCACATGGTAAACAGGCTCAAGATTCCCCAGGGTTTCTCCACACTGTTGTTTCACCAGTGGAGTGAAGTTCCCTCAAGGGGAGAATTCTGTGGTGATTCGATCCACCATACAAAAAACTACCTGCTTTACAAAGATGCCACTTGTCACAATCTCTGGCCATGTGATTTCACTGATGTTACTGCTTTCTCTTTTCTGTTCTTTTTAGCATTGCATTATTGCTTCTTTCTCAGCATGTTCTACCTTTTATGGGGGGTTTTCTTTGAAGTTTTTTTTCATGGTTGTGATGTTCTTTTTCAAGGGCACCTTTCTTCCCTGACTGCTGCTTTTTCTGGCTGTTTCTTTGGCCTCTTCTGCCCAATTCTTCTTGGTGGTTGTTTGTTAGCACTCCGTAGGGCTTCTATCTCTTCCAATTGGTTCTTCATATGGCATTCTCTTAGGCCTTCTTCTACCCAGCTTCTTGTTAATAATCATAGTGGTTTTTGTTCTCATTGATACTTGGTTGGGCTCCTTTTTCTTCTGAGTACTTCTTTTACAGACTGTGCTTCAGTCTTCCACCCTGCTTTTCTTTTAAGTGGTTCTCTTCTTTGTAGTGGTCTGTAGGGTGTTTTTCTCTTTGATTGCTTCTTTTCTGTTAGTTGGTTAGTGCTTGGGTTACCTCAGGACATCCAAATTTCAAAATTCTTCATCAGTTTAGAACACAGTCATACAAGTCACTTTATCATAAGTAAACAGTTGTGTCACAGTTCTGGAGACAGCAAGCAATAGCAAGCACATCTCAATATATATATATATGTATCTACTAGTCATAACAAGTAGGAAATTTCACTGTACTTTTTCAAAATATCACAGAGCAGTGACAGCTAAGCAAAGAAAATTGCATACACATGGCCAAGACATTGCAGACTGCACTTGCATCAGCCTTTAAAAAAA
>JBHNNM010000830.1:0-949 GCA_048563625.1 Gammaproteobacteria bacterium
AAATATTCCAGTTTTCTGTCTCTAATCTTAGCGGTTACTAAGTTTCTATAAGTCCGATAAGCTCGCCAGTCTTCGTCTTTATTGCTGCGTTTTGCTTTTTTAAACAACCTTTATCTCTGTTTTATAGCCCAGCGAATGTCTGCATTTATCCAAGCAGCATCTTTAGAGCGAATTGTGACGGTTTTTACAGGCATGCAATTGCAGGCGGCTTCGAAAAATATAGTATTAAAATGTTCAGCACAGTCGTCAATGGATCCATTTTGCATAGCATCGGCCCAGTCTATACGAGACAGCATGTTGCAGAATTTAGTGGAATCTAATTTGTCATAATTGTATAATGTTCTTTTGAAACTATAATTAGTATTGGTGTTATTGATCACTGTTGCACATGGCACACAGTGGTCACTACATATTTCCGGCAAAACCTCTATACTTTTAATAACTTGGGGCGTCTGGGTTATGATAAGATCAATACATGTACTACTTGTCGGAGTTATTCTAGTGTCAGAATTAGTTAGCTGGTGCAACTGAAACATGTGGAGTATATCAACTAAGTGCTTGCTTGGGAAGTTAAAGTCGGAGTTGAAGTCCCCAAAGGCAATAAATTTTAAACCAGTGTTATTTACATTCCAAAAGCTTTGTCTGATTAAATCCCAATAGTCAACTGTGGCACTCGGTTGTCGGTAGAATGAACCTATAAGCATGGTTTCCTTGTTAATTTTGGTTTCAATCCAAATAGCTTCAAGACCGGGTACATGAAGATCGGGTCTGTGCTTACAGAATAAGTGTCGTTTCACGTATATGGCTACTCCACCACCACTGTGGTTTAACGGTCGGTCTGTGGCTACTCCACCACCACTGTGGTTTGACGGTCGGTCTGTGGCTACTCCACCACCACTGTGGTTTAACGGTCGGTCTAGTCTAATCGGTGGATGGAAATGTAGTAAGT
>JBHNNM010000831.1:0-226 GCA_048563625.1 Gammaproteobacteria bacterium
TAACCCTAGGGTTAACCCTAACCTAACCCTAGGGTTAACCCTAACCTACTCCCAACCCTAATCAAACAGCCCAGCCCTAACCCTAGGGTTAGCCCTAACCCTAATCTAACCCTAACCCTCGAGCTAACCCTAACCCTAACCCTACTAACCCTAACCCTAACCTTAACCCTAACCTACTCCCAACCCCAATCAAACAGCCCGAACCCTTGAGTTCTAACCCTAGGGT
>JBHNNM010000831.1:326-948 GCA_048563625.1 Gammaproteobacteria bacterium
CTAACCCTACTAACCCTAACCCTAACCTTAACCCTAACCTACTCCCAACCCTAATGAAACAGCCGGAACTCTTGAGTTCTAACCCTAGGGTTAGCCCTAACCCTAAGCTAACCCTAACCCTCGAGCTAACCCTAACCCTAACCCTACTAACCCTAACCCTAACCTTAACCCTAACCTACTCCCAACCCCAATCAAACAGCCCGAACCCTTGAGTTCTAACCCTAGGGTTAGCCCTAACCCTAAGCTAACCCTAACCCTAACCCTAACCCTAACCCTACTAACCCTAACCCTAACCTTAACCCTAACCTACTCCCAACCCTAATGAAACAGCCGGAACTCTTGAGTTCTAACCCTAGGGTTAGCCCTAACCCTAAGCTAACCCTAACCCTAAGGTTAGCCCTAACCCTAATCTAACCCTAACCCTCGAGCCCTAACCCTAGGGTTAACCCTAACGTAACTCACACCCATAATCAACACCCTCTGAAGAGTTACTCCCCGTACATTTTATTTAATTTCAGTTTGTTTTTTTAAATTTTTCTCAAACAGTCGTAAAGTAACTGGGTTCTGTTATGAAAGCTTCCCGCTACAGCCTGGAGATGGTGTCGTTTGTACCTCTCTCTCT
>JBHNNM010000832.1:0-948 GCA_048563625.1 Gammaproteobacteria bacterium
GAGTTTGGTTGGAGCCGGGTCTGCGGTCGCTGTGGTTGACTTTGACTCGCGAATGAGTTTCAGGATTTGGTCTTCGGAGAGAGCGTAAAAACTAGAGAGCAAGTCACTGGAGTGAACACTGGAAGCGAAGTTTTCTGTCGTGTCTAACGGATCGTCATTAAATTCTTTCCTAATCGTCTGGATTTTTTCTTGAAAGAATCGGGAAAACGATTTAGCAGCTTCTTGGGGTATCATGTCTGGCAGAGAATCGGACCTGTTCTCTCTGTTTAGCAGCGTGCTGAGAAGAGAAAACATTTTCTTCGAATCTGTTTCGGCATCCTTTAATTTTGCATGGAAATGGGAGGCTTTGGCCTGCTTAATGAGCTTTGTTACGTTGTTCCTTGCCTGTTTGTATATCTCAATGTGAACTACAAGGCCGGTTTTCCGTTTCTTTCGTTCCGCGCGCCTCCTGGCCTGCTTCGCCTTGATGACAGCCTCGTTTATCCAAGGGGAGCTGGGACGGTCGGGAACGACTTTCTCTTTTTCTGGTGCATGCTTGTTTAGGAGACCCAGAAGGGTCGCATTGTACAGATCAAGAAGGTCATCAACACCATCGGGAGAGCCTATCACAAGGGGGGACTGAGCGATATCAGCTCGGAACAGTGATCTGTCAATGCCTTTAACATTTCTGCATTTCACCACCTTGCGGGGAACCCGGGGCCTCGAGAGGTCGGTTCCGATCATAAGCAAGAAGTGATCCGACATGTACAGGTTATCAACATTGACAGAAGTTACAAGCGTTCTCGCTCTACACAAAACAATGTCTAAAATGTGACCTTTTACATGCGTCGGCTCAGAGACAAACTGATCAAAGCCTAGCGGGTTGTACAATTGAACAAAACGCCGTGTATCCGGGTCGTTGGGCTTATCCATGTGGAAGTTAAAGTCACCAACAACAAGCACGTTCTC
>JBHNNM010000833.1:0-946 GCA_048563625.1 Gammaproteobacteria bacterium
TTTTATTATATTGTTAATATGAGCAAAAAACAGAAACTCATCAATAAATTACTAATAGCAAAGACATTTAAATGGTCTGAGTTGGCAACACTGTTAAAATTGCTTGGCTATAAAGAAATTCAGGGTGATGGTTCAACCTAAAAAAATCAGTTGAACCTGCTGCGAATGTCCATAGCACTGAATCTACAAGGCTTTCCAGAACATTTTGACTTCACCCGTAGGACGGCTACGAATAAAGCCAAAATAACCTGTAAATCCTTGTATCTTCAGCACTCTGATCATTCTCGCTACGATTCAACTGAATTTTTTAGGTTCAAGAGTAAAATTTGATAATGGTGATCCTGATGCTTTAATTAATCTGCATAAGCCTCATCCAGGTAATGAAATGAAAACATATGCAGTAAAACAAGTGAAAGAAAAGCTAAAAAGTGGTGGTTTAATATGAAGTTGTTAAGATATAAAGGCTATTACGGCTCAATAGAAGCCAGTCCGGAAGATAATTGTCTTTATGGAAAGATTGAGTTTATTTCTCCTCTGGTTAACTATGAAGGGGAGACTATAAGTGAATTAAAATCAGCATTTGAAAATGCTGTGGATGATTATATAAAAACATGTGAGCAGGCTGGACGGGAACCAGAGCAAACAGTTAAAGGTTCCTTTAATGTTCGCATTGGTTCTGAACTACACAAAAAAACCCTTGTCTGTGCAAAGGATAATGGAATATCACTGAATGATTTTGTAAAAAAATCAATAGAAAACGCAATTCACTGTTAGTCAGGTTAGTTTAAAAAAGGTTAAAGACAGAGCCTCCACAAAACAAACCCTCTTTATGTTTGATGATAGGATTGTTAGTATGAAACATGAGAGTCTCCTTTTGTTTTGTTATAAAGATTCACACCTTTAATCAAAACGGGAAACTCTCACTAAGTCAAGCCGACTGTCAGAT
>JBHNNM010000834.1:0-943 GCA_048563625.1 Gammaproteobacteria bacterium
TTTGAATGCTTCATTTTAGGGCTTTTTCTTTGGCCTTCTTCTGTCTCGCTGTTATTGTTATTGTTTTTGTTTTGTTCAGTGTTTCATCAGGCTCCTTTAATTCTGAATGCTTCCTTTAGTGGGGTTTTTTTTTTATACGCCTTCTTGAACCCAGCTCTTTTTGTGGTTTTGATCTGGTTAGTATTTCCTAGTGTTTCTGTCCTCTCGGTGTGCTTTTGGGGGGTAGTCCACATGTCACAGCCTGTGGCAGGGTGATTTCACACACATACGTAAACAGGTGGTAAACAGGCTCAAGATCCCCCAGGGTCTCTCCACACTATTGTTTCACCGGTGGAGTGAAGTTCCTTCAAGGGGAGGGGTCCACGGTGATTCACCGTATGAAAAACTACCTGCTTTACAAAGATGCCACTTGTCTGTGTTCTCTGAGTACTTCTTTTCAGAGCTTTTAGCTAGGCCTTCTTCTATCAGAACTGTTCTTCTTAGTGGTTTTGTTGTTTCTTTTAGCATTTTGTAGGCTCTGTTCTTCTCTGAGTGGTTTCTGTAGGGCTTCTTTCCAGTTTGAATGCTTCATTTTAGGGCTTTTTCTTTGGCCTTCTTCTGTCTCGCTGTTATTGTTATTGTTTTTGTTTTGTCCAGTGTTTCATCAGCCTCCTTTGAATTCTGAATGCTTCCTTTGGTGTGTTTTTTCCATACACCTTCTTGTACCCAGCTCTTTTTGTGGTTTTGTTCTGGTTAGTATTTCCTAGTGTTTCTCTCCTCTCGGTGTGCTTTTGGGGGGTAGTCCACATGTCACAGCCTGTGGCAGGGTGATTTCACACATATACGTAAACAGGTGGTAAACAGGCTCAAGATCCCCCAGGGTCTCTCCACACTATTGTTTCACCGGTGGAGTGAAGTTCCTTCAAGGGGAGGGGTCCGCGGTGATTCACCGTATGAAAAACTA
>JBHNNM010000835.1:0-943 GCA_048563625.1 Gammaproteobacteria bacterium
CAAAAACAACAACACACTCCTCTGTTGTATCACCAAAACACACACTCTGTTGCATCATCAAAAGCACATACAGGCTGTTGCATCACCCAAAACACACACACTCTGTTGTATCACCAAAAAACACACACACTCTCTTTTGTCACCCAAAACACACACTCTGTTGTATCACCCAAAACATACACTCTGTTGTATCACCAAAAACACATACGCTGTTGTATCACCAAAAACGCATACTCTGTTGTATTACCAAAAACTCTGTTGAATTACCAAAAACAAAAACAAAACAAAACAAAAAACACTCTGTTGTATCACACACACACAAAAACACCCTGTTGTGTCATCCAAAACACAGTCATTTTAGTCGATTATTCGCGTTGACCTTTTAGCAACATCCAGTCAGTGAATAATGAAAATTAAAGAAAAACAAACAAAAAACAATAAATAAATACTTGCTGCCAAACGAATTTCCCCACAGGGACTGACATTAAAGTTGTATTGTAATAAAGCAGAGTCGAGGACCTTTTCTTCGGTTCCTTTGCCCTGAGATACGTGTGTGAGTGTGTGTGTGTGTGTGTGTGTGTGTGTGTGTGTGTGTGTGTGTGTGTGTGTGTGTGTGTGTGTGTGTGTGTGAGTGTGTGTGTGTGTGTTGTGTGTGTGTGTGTGTGTGTGTGTGTGTGTGTGTGTGTGTGTGTGTGTGTGTGTGTGTGTGTGTGTGTGTGTGTGTGCGTGTGTGTGTGTGTGTTGTGTGTGTGTGTGTGTGTGTGTGTGTGTGTGTGGCGCGTGCACGCGCGTGCATGAGTGCGTGCGTGCCTGTATCTGTGCATCTATGTCTTTGTTTTCTAAATATATTCCTGTGTAAAAAATCGTGCAAGCGCTTCGGGCCATCGCGGTTTAGGCGCCTCTTTATTTTTGTCATTATAATTGAACAAACAGGCATTTACAG
>JBHNNM010000836.1:0-942 GCA_048563625.1 Gammaproteobacteria bacterium
TGAACAGGTAGCCAATGTGACGCAAAAACTAGATAATCGGATTTTTCAGTTGGAGACGTTGCTACCAATGTACCTACAGCTGGACGGCCTGGTCGAAGAGATCAAGCAATCCTTGCAGAAAGCTCTGATCTATGTGGAACACCTCCAGCTACAGTTAAATATGCTGAGTATAGGTAAATTGTCACCCAGTATAATATCCCCGCTCAAACTTCGTGACCTTTTGATAGATATCCAAACCAGGATAGCGGCACCGCTGAGGTTGCCGGGGGACCCAAAAGCAGACCTTTGGCATTTTTATAAGATGCTGACATGCACTACTATCGTAGAAGAAGACAAAATTTTAGTGGTGGTGCCGGTCCCACTTTTGGACTCCAATGATGATTTTGAAGTTTATCGGGTACATAATCTTCCCATACCATTCAATGCTAGTGATGGGGTGATGTCGGGATCAGTAGCGAGCTACCAACTAGAGGCTGAAGCGATAGCAGTCAACACTCAGCGCACCAATTTCGTGCTTCTGACCCAAAGGGAACTCGAGGGCTGTTCAAAACCTTCGATTGGTTTCTGCTCAATCAGAAGTCCAGTATATCCGATTAGCTTAAATCGTTTTTGCATTACGGCTCTCTTTATGAAGAACACTGAAACTGTCGAACAGAATTGCCGGCCAATGGTTAGACTCAACGCCGTTCTCCCGATGGCAGATACTCATCTGACCGATGGAAACTGGATAATAACCACCCAACGGAAACTGGTATTCTCACTGGTATGTCAGGAAAATGAAAGAGGGACCAGGGAAATAGAAGTACAGCCACCCTTAGATATAATCAGGTTGCCTATGTCGTGTTCGGCATCAAACGAATATATGTCACTCATGCCTTACTATCAAAAGGAGAGTAAATTTGAGGTGGAGGACTCTATTTCCGAGTTACTCCTAAATGCCAG
>JBHNNM010000837.1:0-939 GCA_048563625.1 Gammaproteobacteria bacterium
CTAAACGGGATAAGTCTACTGGACTTTATCAGTTTGGTGTAGAACCTAATTATGGAATTTCATCCTGATGGGTAAATCATTGAAACGAAATGATAAAATCCTTAAAGACATACCTATGAAACAGACTTATAAAAAAGATGCCAGTGCTATGTCTCACACCCAGATTGTAGAATGCCTGATGCAGAACAAACTGGGTAATGAAGATATGTCCCGGGAATTATTTCAACATGCCATAGCTGAAATGCCTGGGGATCTCAGTCTTTTATCAGATGAGTTTAAAACCGATCTCCTGACAATTACCGAACAACTGGGTGAAACTGAACTGGCTGAAGCTCTGCAGGATAATATCAATAATGGCCCAGGTAATTCTAATGCAGAAGAAATAAGTAAATCCTATCAATTCCTGTTGCTTAACGGCAAGGGTATACGTCTGTATACTGCTAATCGAATTGCTGAATCCATTCCTTATTTTGAGCAGGCAGCCGATCATTTACCTGAACGTATTTCTGTTAATATGAATGCTGCCCAGGCTTTGATGTTTTATATTAAAAATCATGGCCGCGATGACCAGATGCTTGTAAAAGCCCGTCATTATCTTGATATCTGTAAAAACCTTGATCCGGAAAATGAAAAATATCAGAAACTGGAAGCTATTTATACGGGGTTAACATAAGTGTCTGAACTTATTCCCCCTAAACAAACAGAAGATGTATCGGACATAAAAAAATTACAGACTCTGCAAAACAGGACAGAACAGTTTAACGCTGTGTTAATGTTCTTTATTCACGATATTAAAAATTCTTTATTGATGTCACTCTCTAAATAGCTGATCCTAAAAGGTGTCCACCCCTATAACCTTTTCTGTTGAATTTCAGAACCAGGAAAGGGTGACACATTATTCATAAATTTCCTAACATCTTCCATCAGACTTTTCATCGT
>JBHNNM010000838.1:0-938 GCA_048563625.1 Gammaproteobacteria bacterium
GTACAGATTTTGGTAATGCTATTTGCTGACGATGTTCTGTTTGCCTCTTACTGTGTGGCGGGTCTGCAAAGGCAGATTGATATTTTGAAACACTTTGCTGATAATTTTTCAATGACAGTTAATATGAGCAAGACCAAGATTATTGTATTCAGAAAAGGAGGTTTCCTCGCGGCCAATGAGGTTTGGAGGTATGGTGATGAGGAGATAGAGGTTGTAAATAGCTATAAGTACCTGGGGTTGTATTTTACCACCAAATTGTCTTTGACACAAGCTGTTGGTGATTTGGCCGCTAAGGCAAAGATCAGAACCAGCCAGATACTCAAATGTCTGTGGAGACTCGGAAATGTACCGAGAAATGTATTTTTTTAAATGTATGATGCCCAGATCCTACCGATTCTTATGTATGGATCCGAGCTGTGGGGTTTCCAACAGTTTGCAGTAATAGAAAAAGCGCACATGTTTGCGTGCAAACGATTTTTGAATGTCAGCGTGCAAACACCAAACAAAATGATCTATGGTGACTTGGGCAGATATCCTATGTTTATTACATCTGCTGTACGATGTGTAAAATACTGGCTACGAATTACAAATCTACCAGACGAAAGGCTTCCTAAAAAGGCTTATAACATGTTGCTGTATTTGCAAGATCTGGGTAAAAAGACGTGGGCCTATCATGTCAAAGAACTGTTGTGTAGAAACGGCTTTGGAGATGTCTGGCTGCAGCAAAATGTGGGACATTTGAACAGATTTGTGTCTGTTTTCAAACAGAGACTGCTGGATCAGTTCCAGCAAGACTGGAGTGCTAGTATCACTTCAAAAGAACGCTTTGAATTTTATTCGATTTTCAAACAAAGTATCCAGACAGAGAAGTATATAGACATTTTGCAGTTACGGTGTTTCCGAGAAGCTTATATTAAATTCAGATTTGGTATATCGCC
>JBHNNM010000839.1:0-935 GCA_048563625.1 Gammaproteobacteria bacterium
TAATTACAATGAAATTACAGCAAAGGAAATATGATGTCTGAATTCAAACTGGATCAACGACTGAAAAATGACTGTTTTATTCTGGATGAATCGGAAAATTTTATTCTGCTGTTATTAAATAATGCCCTGGTTCCCTGGTTTATTCTGGTGCCTAAAACGGATAAAACAGAATTATATGAGCTGGATGAGTCCTTACAGCAGCAGATAATGAGTCTGATTAATCAAATTTCCACTTATATTAAACAGGAATATCTGGTTGATAAGTTAAATATTGCCACTATCGGAAATATCGTAGAGCAACTGCATATTCATATTATAGGCCGCTTTAAAACCGATCCCTACTGGCCGGGCGTGATCTGGGGCAGAGAACCAAAACAGCCCTATGCACAAAAAAACGTCAATATTATACAAAAGCAATTGAAACTTATATTAGAAATATGATATATTATGATTTACTGTTTAATGACAGCTTAACCAGCATCTGATTCATGTTTTTTTTGATATATGGTTTTTGATAATAGTTGTTTGTAGAGTGTTATTCATAGTATATCGTTTAGAGAGAGTAGTTTGTTTTAAAATAATAAAGTGAAAAGTAAGGAGATGGATATGAAAAAGTTAATTGCAGTATCAGTTTTTACAGTTTTCATCATGGGTGTTGTCAGCAATGCAAGCGCGTCCTGGTGGGGAAGTGATGATGATTACGAATGCTGGGGCCCATACGGTAAAATCCCTGGATGTAACCCATACGATGAGTGGGATCCAAGATACTGGATGGAAGAAATGGAAGACGTATTTGATGACGATGATGATGACTATTATCGTTATGGCGGTTATGGTGCTCCAGCTTATGGCGGTTACCCACAGCCATATTACCAGCAGCCATACGGCGGCGGTTACCCATACGCTGCTCCAGCACCTGCTCCTGTTGCACCTGC
>JBHNNM010000840.1:0-935 GCA_048563625.1 Gammaproteobacteria bacterium
ACCCCCCACCCCATGTCGCGGACCTGTGTAGTGCGAGAAGGTTCGGCTGTCAGCAGTCTCGGTCCTTTGCGCAGACCGCTGCTCGACGATGTGGACGGTGATTCAGGTTGCTGTAGTTTACGATTTTGCACGATTTTCAAATATTTATTTTTACATGAAGTTTTAATCAGTGGGGCAATTTTTTTCGTTAGAAACAAAAAGTTGCTTACCGACATACAATATTATGAACTTATGAACATGGTAAAAAGATGATTTCAAGCACGCGGTCTTAGTCTTCATAGTTTTCATTGGTTGCAAAAAGCGCAACACTATCCAATCAACCTTTTCCTTCACAGCAACTGCGATCCTACAACGTGGGGTTTCTCATGGAAGAGGGTTGGTACGCAAACACTTTGCCCGGAATAATACACTATGTCGTCTGAAGACAGCCAAAGCACGTCTGTGGAGCTCTCAGAAGCTGAGAGAAAGAATCTCCACGATCTTTTTCAGCGACTGGATGCAAACAAAGATGACACGATCGACATCGAGGACTTAACTCGCGCGATGGAGTCGATGCAAGTTCCCCAGATCCCCGGTCACGCTCAGGTTAGAAATCTAATTCCCACAGTCTCCCTACCCACAAGAACGGCTAGATGACACAGTTTGCTTAAACTTAAACTCCTCGCTTGTGTGGGTCAGAATTGTAGGGTTGTATCATCGCGTAGGTGTGTAAAATTTCTGGTGGTTGCAAACGGGCGAAAAGTAGTCTGCTGTGGACATCTAGGTCTCCTGTCTGTGTCACAGTGTCACTCTCACTGTCAGTGTGACCGAGTGACCCCCAATACCTGAGCCCGTCAGCATTTGTTGCATTTGCCGACAGCATGGAGAGGCACGTGATCGAACCATTGTTATTTTCATTTGTTAATTTCAGTACATTTGACCTACTGTTACTGATA
>JBHNNM010000841.1:0-934 GCA_048563625.1 Gammaproteobacteria bacterium
GGGTGAGATGTTGATACTCATATTACCTATTGCTTATAAAACTGTCAGAAGCTTTATATTTCAACAGGTTTTGTGAGTATTAGCATCTTTCTTCACTCATCAGAGCGGAGAAGAGCCTAAAAAAGCATATAAGTTAAAACTTGCGTAAAGTTTTAATGTACATAATGACCGAGTCAATTTCGACCTCTGTCAGAGAACCACCCCGGGGAGGCATTCTTGGTGAACGAGACATTTTTTCACCACCTTTGGTAATAATCTCTTTCAGATAACTGTCCGGTGCCCGGCTTAAGGTCAGGTTAAAAGGCGGTGGATTTTTAATAATTCGTGCCATTTTACCATCACCCTGACGATATTTACCATGACACAGCGCCCCTGAAAGACTGAACGTCCAAGTTTAGCCGACGCTTTTAAATTTTTAGACTGTTCCTGCAGAAGTTTCATGCCGCCTTCCAGATCCTTTCTCAGGAAAACTACAAATTTAACCACAGAATCAAGCTGACTCATGGTCAGTTCATCGCCCCAGGGCGGCATTTCCGGACCAATGTCCTTATAACCACTGCCATAAATTACAATATCTCTTGTAGATGTTTCATCTTTAGCCAGACGGGGTTCCATTAAATTAGTATTAGGATAGTCTTTTAAAGACAGGGGCAGTATTCCCTCTCCCATACCATCACTGCCGTGACATAAACTGCAGCGCTCCTGAAAAACAAGAGCACCGTATTCCAGGCAGCTTTTTGCTTCCTTACCACAGGATTCTGCCGAACCAGCTTGAGCCAGAGACAATAAGGTAATTTGCAAAAAGGTTATAAGAACTTAGATTCAACTCATAAGTGCAACTTAACCAGGTTGTATTTATGATATTTACTGAATATCGCCGATGGTGTAATTGAAAAAATCATAAGTACAGCTAAAAGCATTGGAAAAAATGGCC
>JBHNNM010000842.1:0-933 GCA_048563625.1 Gammaproteobacteria bacterium
ACCGCGGACCCCTCCCCTTGAGGGAACTTCACTCCACCGACGAAACATTAGTGTGGAGAGACCCTGGGGGATCTTGAGCCTGTTTACAGCCTGTTTACCGTTATGGGTGAAATCATCCCGTCACAGTCGCTGTCACGTGTCATCTACACAGGAATTAAGAGCATGCATTCTCAGAAGACAAACAGCCCTATATACGGAGTGCTAGAAAGAACAGAACCAGAAAGAAAAGTGCGGTAGAAGAAGACCCACGAAACAGGCCTGAGAAGAATAAAGAAAATGAGCCCTTTGAACAATCAGCAGAATCACTAGAGAGAGAAAGGCCTTAGAACAAACCCGAAAAAAAGAACTAAGTATATCGAAGCAGCCCTGCAAATGACTAAGAACGAAACCCCTAAAGACAGGAAGCCCAAAGAACGAGCCCGGGCTAAAAATAAATTTTAAAACGCTAACAACTGAACGGATCCGAGCTCTGCAAACTGCTCAGAAGAGAAGCACTCAAGAAAAGAGCTGGGTTGAAGATGGCTCAGGAAAAACTGCGTGAAAAATTCGTACCCAGTAGAGAGAAAGGAGCCCTACGTCAGAGAAAGCAGTCATACTAAGAAGTAAAAGGAGCAAAACCACTAAGAAGAATAGCTGGGTAGACAACGGCCTAACAAAAAGCCCTAAAAATAAGTGTATTGAAGAGAACGGATCTGTATAGAATGCAATAAAGTACAGAACCACTAAGAAGTGGATGGAAGAAGACCTAAGCAAATTCCCTATGAAAAAAAGACAAAGAAGAAAAAACACTAAAGCGACAGTCAAAATGTCATGTCTTTGTAAAGCAGGTCTGTTTTTCTTACGGTGAATCACCGCGGACCCCTCCCCTTGAGGGAACTTCACTCCACCGACGAAACATTAGCGTGGAGAGACCCTGGGGGATCTTGAGCCTGT
>JBHNNM010000843.1:0-932 GCA_048563625.1 Gammaproteobacteria bacterium
TATTAAAGAATTCTTATTTTGTTTCTGTTTAAGCACCACTTTATTTATTCAGATCTCAAAATAATATCAGCAGAAAGACATTCTTATGGTGCTTTATTTATTTTACAAAGGTTTACATTTTCCTCTCAGCGTTTAGAATACGCTTATTATAAAAATAATAATAAGCGACAACACCGATAATTGATGCGATGAAAATCCTTGCCCTTGAAACTTCCACTCATGCCTGTTCGGCGGCCTTATTAGAGGGCACTACAGATAATTATTCCTGTATTGAGCGATTTGAACTGGCGCCCAGAAACCATACTCAACTGATTTTACCCATGATTGACTCGGTACTTGAGGAGGCTGGATATAGCATCCATGATATGGATGTACTGGCCTATGGCCGTGGTCCTGGAGCTTTTACCGGGGTAAGAGTGGCCACTGGTGTGGTTCAGGCTATTTCCTATGGTGCCGATTTGCCGGTTGCCCAGATATCTTCACTGGCTGCTATGGCTCAGGGTGTCCAACGTCAATCAGACTTAGCCCAATCCTCTTACCCACATATCCTGGTGGCCAATGATGCCCGCATGGGAGAAATGTACTTTGCGGCCTATGAACTTAAAGAAGGCTTTATGTCCCTGTACACATCAGAACAACTGATTAAACCGGAAGCCTTACTGCAGTTATTACAGAGCAATAGTTTTGATGAACACTGGGTAGCTATTGGCAGCGGCTGGCAGGAATACCGGGAAGGGCTTACGGACTTTATTGATAAATTTAAACAACTGAATAAAGATTTTCAGTTTCCTCATGCACAGGATGTTGCTTTTCTGGCTTTTCAAGAAGCCCGCTCAGAGCGTTTAGTTGGCGCAGAACAGGTACGGCCGGTTTATCTAAGAGATAATGTTGCAAAAAAGCCGCAACCCGCCTAAATTTATAAATTATGACTA
>JBHNNM010000844.1:0-932 GCA_048563625.1 Gammaproteobacteria bacterium
CTCGCTATGATAAGCTGGAAAGAAACTATGCCAGTACATTAGCGTTAGGCTGTTGTATGGTGTGGCTTCCTATGTGGAATGGTTAAATTTTGTACACAAAAGATCAACAGCCCCTAATTAAGCATAGAAAACTCATCGCAATTTTTCAATCTACTGAGCTATTATTTAATAATCTTACTGTGGTTTATATCCTGCCATTCAATACCTATTGTAATACAAAGCCTATATCAGCAGGCATAAAAAAAGGAAGTGGGTTTTAACCGCACTTCCTTTTTTCTGTTAGTACGGGTTTTAGACCGTACCTGTACTTTTATCCGTTTTTACTGATGCCGGTTTCCGGCTTAGTTCTGACGGGGTACATAGGAAACCCAGCGGGCTCCATCAACAATTCTTTCAATATGATGGGTATCGGTAACGGTTACAGTTTTGTCACCATTAACTATTACACTTACAATACCTTCATCGTCATTAGTAATTCTGGTGCCGTCTTCCAAATCACAACCCCAAACTTGAATCGAACGTTTTTTACCTTTTCTAGCCATTTTCTTTATTCCTAAATTTCTTTAATTATTTATGCTCAAGATTATTCTTGATTAAAATACTTGGTTATTATAATAGGCATTTTATTGATCTATGTCAACAACTTATTTAATTTATTCGAGTTTTAGAAATTGGATATATTGACAATTTAGGAAATAATTTTACCTGACAGGCCATAAAGCCGTGTATAATGGCCGATATTTTCCATTTTAATCTAACACTTAACTTATATATATACTAAAGTTTAGAGCGACAGCCGACCCTTGAGTATCCTGTTTCGCTCACACGTTCTTTAACAACTTGTTTGTAACCAGCTGTTTTGAAGTTGTTTTTATAACAAATCTTCAAAACGCCTTAAAACATCCGTATCTGGCGGCTGGAATTTTTGGGAC
>JBHNNM010000845.1:0-930 GCA_048563625.1 Gammaproteobacteria bacterium
TATTTTTACTTTATGATCTATTTTTGCCTGTTGACAGTTAAAGACTCATATGTGTTAGGCATTTACCTAAAGTTGATTACCTGCCACAAATTTCTTTAATGTATGTGTAGACAGTGTAAATTAAACTGTGTATCCGCTCTTATTTAAATATAAGGAGCCAACTGCTCCTCAAACTCGATTATAAATCGATACATTGCTGCTTTCCAATTTCTGATGGGCATTGACCATTTTTTGGAAGCCGACTGGATAGCCAGATAAATCACCTTCATGGCAGAATCATCGTTAGGAAACAGTCGCCTGTTCTTAATAGCCTTGCGAATAACACTGTTCACTGACTCAATGGCATTGGTGGTATAAATAACCCGCCTGATATCCTCAGGATAATCAAACAGCGTGATAAGGTTCGGCCAGTGTGCCTTGCATGACCGACTGATTTGTGGGTATTTATCATCCCACTTTTGAGCAAACCGCTCTAATTCCATTGCGGCTTCCTGCTCAGTTGCAGACTGGTAGATTTGCTTTAAATCCGCTGTAACCGCTCTGTAATCCTTCCAGGGCACAAACTTCAGTGAATTTCTGAGCATATGCACAATACACAGCGGAACTCTGGCCTGAGGGTAGGCAGTATGGATAGCTTCGGGAAAACCACTTAAGCCATCCACACAGGCGATTAAGATGTGCTGTAAGCCTCTGTTCTGTAATTCGGTCAATACAGAGAGCCAGAATTTAGCCCCTTCATTTTCTGAGAGCCACATACCCAGCAGTTCTTTCTTACCCTCCAGGTTAATCCCCAGAGCCAGATAAACAGCTTTATTGATAACCCGTTTATCCTGGCGGATTTTAACCACAATGCAGTCCAGATAGACAATGGGGTAAACCGGCTCCAGTGGACGAGACTGCCATTGCACTACCCGTTCCATGACACTGTTG
>JBHNNM010000846.1:0-930 GCA_048563625.1 Gammaproteobacteria bacterium
CTTTGGATTGCTGGCCGGCGGACGAATTAATTTTACTTTTTTCCCTTCTCCTGAATCGACTATTGTGTATGCTAATGTCAGTTTTGTGGCCGGAACCTCCCGAGAAACCACCGAACGTTACCTTAAACACATGGAAGAAAAACTGAATGAAACCAATAAGGAACTGGGCGGCGGGCTGATTGAAATGGCCGTAACCATCAGTGGCAGTTCCTTCAGCGGCGGCAGTTCCAGGAAAAAAGGGGACCAGCTGGGGGCTATTTTTGTACAGCTGACAGAACCGGACAAACGTTCAGTGCGAAACACGGAAATTATTGCCCTGTGGAAAAGCAAGCTGGATCAGCCGCCCGGTATGGATAACCTGACCATTGTGTCCCGTAAAACTGGGCCGCAGGGCAGTGATCTGGCCATTCGTCTGAGCGGCAACAATACCATGCAGTTAAAACAGGCAGCCACAGAATTCTCTTCAGCACTGCAAAATATTGAGGGGGTTTATGGTATTGATGATGATATGCCCTATGGCAAGGAGCAGTTAATTTATACCCTTAAACCCACGGGTCAGGTGCTGGGACTGACAGTCGCCGATATCGGCCAGCAGTTGCGTACGGCATTTGACGGCAAACTGGTGCAGATTTTCCAGGACGGGGCTAATGAGGTGGAAGTCAGAGTACTGCTGCCCAAACAGGAGCGGGATCAGATCAATACCCTGGAACGTATTAATATCCGTATTCCTTCAGGGGAGTTTGTGCCTTTAACCAGCGTAGCTCAATGGACAGTACGCCATGGTTTTGAAGTCCTGCGTCATGCCGAAGGTGAACTGGCACTAGAAGTGTCTGCGGAAGTTAATTCCAGTGTGAATAATGTGAATAATATTCTTGATCAACTGGAGCAGCAGGTTCTGCCGGAACTGAAACAGAAATACTGGATTAATTA
>JBHNNM010000847.1:0-924 GCA_048563625.1 Gammaproteobacteria bacterium
AAGATAGTTCTTGGCATGGTAAGTGTTCTTGTATGTTGATTTTTCACAAAACCATTATACTTGTTTAACAAATACCATACTGCCTATTTTTTAACCACAAAAGATCAACAGCCCCTAACATAACAATAATCTTTCACGAACATTAAATTTATTTAATGTTTAATGTTTAATATTTTCTTATATTCTCTTGATATCCAGTTACGGACTCCGTATATTTTTAAATTATGAGCCCATATATTGCACTGGATACGGATAAACTTAATCAGATCAAGTTTAAAAATCGCCTGCAGACAGTACTGCTGCTAATGGTTATGGCTGCTTTTGTCGGCTTACTGGGTTTATGGATTCTGGGGGAGGATTTTGCCCTGACAGCCCTGTTTGTGATCCTGATTATCGGTATATTCAACCCGGTTTATTCACCCTATTTTATTATGCGGGCATAATGCCCGCCCTATCACAGTGGAACAGTCACCTCAACTGCATTCTATCAACCAGCAACTGGCTAACCGTGCCGGTCTGGATAAAACCCCTCAGCTGTATTACCTGCCTATTGGCACTTTAAATGCCTTTGCCACTGGCAGCCCGGATAATGCTGTGATCGGTCTGTCCGGTGGACTGTTACGAACACTTGAACTGGAAGAACTGGCCGCTGTCCTGGCTCATGAAATCAGTCATATTAAACATCATGATATGCGTATTATGTCTCTGGCTGATACCATGGGAATGTTAACCAGAACCTTATCCTTAACGGGACAGGTTTTATTAATGATTTTGATCCCGGCACAATTAATGGGCATGCTCAGTATGGCTCTTCTCCGCTCTGATGAGTGAAGAAAGATGCTAATACTCACAAAACCTGTTGAAATATAAAGCTTCTGACAGTTTTATAAGCAATAGGTAATATGAGTATCAACATCTCACCCA
>JBHNNM010000848.1:0-920 GCA_048563625.1 Gammaproteobacteria bacterium
ATCAGGTTTTTTTGGTTAATTTCTTTGATCGATAAACAAAGCTTAAGTTCCATTTATATGGACACCATTTTGGAACAGTTATTTAGAAAAAACCAGCGGGTGCTGCATATTCATCATACCCAATTTGGAGATGTGCACGTTGATGTATCCTTATATCCGGTACAGAGCGCTGAGGGCAAAAATTACTTCCTGGAAGTTATGAAGACGATTTAAACATGCCAGTCCCATTGCCGGTCCGCAGGGAATGGTGGGTAAGTCTGCCAGTTTTAACCGTCTCCTGGGTCTTATTAACCGGGTTGCAGGGCATGATGTTTCCGTATTGTTATTAGGGGAATCTGGCAGCGGTAAGGAGCTGGTGGCCCATGCTATTCATCAGGCCAGTGCCCGCCATTCTTCTGCCTGTGTCACGGTTGAATGTTCCGGCTTATCAGAATCTTTATTTGAAAGTGAGCTGTTCGGTCATGAAAAAGGGGCTTTTACCGGGGCTGTACTTAAAAAGAAAGGCCTGGTAGAAGAGGCTGAAGGAGGCACCCTGTTTCTGGATGAAATTGGTGATGTTCCTCTGTCATTGCAGGTTAAATTACTACGCCTTATAGAAACTCGGACATTCAGACGAGTAGGTGGTGTGGAGCAGAAAAACAGTAACTTTAGACTGATTTGTGCGACCCATAAAGACCTTAAATCCATGGTTAAAAAAGGCTTGTTCAGAGAGGATCTGTACTACCGCATCAGTACCTTTCCCATTCGACTGCCGACTCTGAGGGAACGCCGTAGTGATATACCATTACTGGTTGAAACCATACTTAGTGCTTGGCCGGTAATATTTATTACCATAAAATACAATTAGTTATGGTAAAATAAAACCTTGAAGATTTGATTGGCTAATTTTAACATCCTTTGAATGTGTTTTATAAGTGATT
>JBHNNM010000849.1:0-919 GCA_048563625.1 Gammaproteobacteria bacterium
CCTTCTGAAGAAGGGGGAGGTGAAAACAAATAAACGGACAGATACTAACTGGACATTTTAGTCATTTAAGCTATATTTTGACTATAATTAAAAATACAGTAACATACTGTAAGGTATTGAATTTTCTCAGCACCTCTTCACCTGATACGAGGTGCCGGGTTTACCCGACATTATAAAAATTTTGGCTAATAATACAGAAATCGATCTTAAACAGATACGCAAGTATTTTCCTGATACATCAGGCACTTATCTCCCGTCTATTTTCCCCCTGGGGTATTTTGTTCGCCGTCACGAGCCTAGACTGCTTTATGTAACGCAGATCACCATGGTTTATGAGGGTAAAAGCTTTGCCGTTAAAAGCAAGAACCTTTCAGCCAGCGGTCTGCAGATTTACATGCCCAGAACATTTATTATGCCAGGCAAAACGGTGTTATTAAGTTTTGACAAGTTCAGAGACAGGCATAATACCATGCTGGGCGGGGAAGATGAGTTTACCAGTTTTGAAAATATAGAATACCTGATCCGGGATGTTCAGCATACCTCTGAAAAAACCTATATCAGCCTGGTTCAGAAAAACCTGCCCGAGTCTACCCGCTCTTTTTTCCAGCGTTTTATTGCCGGTAATCGTCTGCGTTATAAAATTGATGCTACCGACCGCATCTATGCCTCCAAGGCACAGTATTATGAAAATCTTTATACCATTAATATGCAGCATGTTCCGATTTTTATTCGCTGGAATAAACGCAATGGTTTTCATATTGATACAGTGGTTAAAACTGAACGTAACAGCAGTTTTTTTGACTATCTCAGTGCAGGCAGGGGATATCCGGATTTCAGACTGTTCTGCCTGACCCGTCGTATAGAAAAGTTTGCAGAACTGGCCAGATCCGGTCAGTCAGCCATTTTATTCACTTATTAT
>JBHNNM010000850.1:0-916 GCA_048563625.1 Gammaproteobacteria bacterium
CTCCTTCCCGGCCTACGTACGTCATGACGCGAAATATCCGCGCCATCGACCGCGCTGGACTGAAAGCAGACTTGGCCGCGCGTCTCTCCCACCTGCCTTGCCCCATTGCTGATGACCTGGACTCTGTGCTGACAGGCGTCCTTGACGACCATGCTCCTGTTATGCGCCGCAGAGTCCGTCCGCAGAAGAATGCGCCCTGGTTTAGCGGTGTCGCAGGGGAGGTCCGGTCTTTAAAGCAGCAGAGACGCCGTGCAGAGAGACTGTGGCTGAAGACGGGACTGACAGTTCATAAGCAACTGTACAACAATGCAAAAAAACTTGTAACCAAACTAGTTCACAAAGCCAAAACTACTTACTATTGTAATAAGATCAAGGAGAGTCTGTCATGTAAACAACTGTTCAGTGTGGCTAACCAGCTACTCGGAAACAAAAAGCCATCTCCTCTTCCAACAGTCTTTCCTCTGATCGATCTTCCGAAACGCTTTCTCGACTTTTTCAAAGACAAGATTGAAACTATCAGAAACAAACTTGATGTCCTTTCATCTAATCCACCTGCTTGCACTGAACTTTCTTTCCATGGCAGACCCCTCAATCATTTCAGACCTGTAACCGAGGACTTTGTCAGACGCACCATACTCAGCTCACCTTTAAAAACATGTGAACTTGATGCGTTTCCTACCCCTCTGTTACTTGAATGCCTTGACTCTTTGTTACCTTGCATTACTGCTGTATTCAACAACTCCTTGGTATCTGGTGTTTTCCCATCTGTCTACAAGTCTGCTCTAGTTAAACCCCTTTTGAAAAAGATGTCCCTTGACCCTGATGACTTAAAGAACTACCGTCCTGTGTCAAATTTATCTTTTCTGTCAAAAGTCTTAGAAAGAATAGTTCTGTCTCAGCTAAACGAACACTTGAA
>JBHNNM010000851.1:0-915 GCA_048563625.1 Gammaproteobacteria bacterium
TGACGATTCTCTGAATTCCGGGGTATAGCTCTTTGCTTGTCTTGTTTTATCTGTCATTTTGAACACACTCTCTTTTTAAAAGTATTTTAAGTTGTGTGTCCGGAATAGTATAGCCACATCAGGAATTTTATTGAAACTATGGTAAGGCGCGAAGACATCTGCAGGTTTGTCCTGGTAATTGACATCCAGCTCGACAATGGGAAATTTAATTTTTTTCTTTGACTTATCAGACTTCAGTTTATGCTGTTTTTCAAATTCAGCGACATAATCGAGGGCGCTGCTGAATTGACTACCGGAAGCAAGGCTTTCGATGCCCAGGTTATACTGATTATCAGTTTCTTCAGCCCATACGCTCTCTGCCGGTAATAAAAACATCAGCAAAGCAGTGGAAATTATTGTGTCTGAATTTTTCACTATTTTATCCCTAACAAGAAATGGAGAAAATTTAACAACACATTACCGATGGAACATCAAACTAAAAATAAATCGTTTGTAAAGAGCGTCATTTAAAAAGAGCTGTAAAGTGATTTTAACATTGACAGCCGGAAGATTAAACATCTGTTCAAGCTGCTTTTGTAGGAATTACTTACAAAAGGGTTTTTATTTTAGTTTTCCAGGATGTGAATTAGCCTGTATAAACAAATATTATCAGGCCAGGTTCAACAATTCAGTAAAAATGTATTTTTTTGTGAAACAGATCCGTAAACCTTATCATTGCCTTGAATTTGTGTGAACTGCATACAGGTTCTGCCCATGTTTTGCGATTTTTTTTACAACTGTTTTTGCAATTTTTTTTGAAAAATCGTTTACGGTTATGGCTGACCAGAGAAATCTACTTCTACTTTAAAATGAGACATGACCTCAACCATCCAATTAAACAGGGGTAATAATTGTTCATAATACTGCATACACCAG
>JBHNNM010000852.1:0-913 GCA_048563625.1 Gammaproteobacteria bacterium
AAGATAGTTCTTGGCATGGTAAGTGTTCTTGTATGTTGATTTTTCACAAAACCATTATACTTGTTTAACAAATACCATGCTGCCTATTTTTTAACCACAAAAGATCAACAGCCCCTAGTGTCCATCCGTTTTTAAGCCTTTGACTTCCCCCTTCTTTAGAAGGGGGATTGAGAGGGTTGCCAATCAAAGACTTAAACCCCCTTTATCCCCCTTTGAAAAAGGGGGACTTAAGAGCAGAGCAAGTTCCGGATGCACACTAACTAGTCAGTCACGGACAGGTATTAATTATTCTCCTGTTTAAACTGAATAATCTTCCTACGCTCCTTTTTACTGGGACGCCGTGACTGAAACTGCGGCATACCAGCCATCATGGCCTTGCGTTCCTGCAGCTGCTTTTCTCTGCGCTCAATACTCTCCTGGGTTTCTTCATAAAGTGTCTGAGCGACTTTAGCCGGGCCACGTTTGGCCGACAGTTGTTTAATGATCACCGTCTGTTCAATGGATTCTTTCTTTATGCGCACAGTATGGCCCACTTCAGCATGATGGCTGGGTTTGACCCTCTGGTTGTTTAAATGTACCTTGCCGCCTTTAATCGCTTCGGTGGCCAGTGAGCGGGTTTTGTAAAACCGTGCAGCCCAGAGCCACTTGTCCAGACGAACCACCTCGTTCTGTTCAGATGAGGATTTTTGTGATCTACTCATAATTTGCCATATTCAAATAATTGCAATTTATAAAAAAACTGGTTAAAAATAGCGCAATTGAAAAAAAGCGTCTATAAAGTATAAGTATAACGTGTAGTAGTTCCGACCTGATCTGACAGTCCTCCCGTTTTGAAGGTGTCTGTCAGATTAAACCTGAGCTAAATTTTTTTCAGCCCGGACTGATTTCCCATCAGTTAATGTTTCTATGGGTG
>JBHNNM010000853.1:0-910 GCA_048563625.1 Gammaproteobacteria bacterium
AAATCCAAACTCAACCTAAATCTGGTAGATGATGCCTCCCCATTGGACATCATCCCTTGGAAACTTTCCGTTCCTGTAGTCCGTTTTGACTTAACCAGTTTCAAAAAAGATACAACAAACCCGGAAATATACAAACAGCTCTATTTACAACTTATTTCAGAATACCCTTTATCAGAAAAGAAATTCACCGACAGTTCTAAAACAGAGGACAGAGTTGCTGCGGCAGCTGTATCAACTAAACGAATTAATAAACCTTTTACCTGTCGGCTTCCAGATGACAGTTCAGTATATACAGCAGAGTTGAGAGCTATTTTATTAGCTCTCAAACATGTTTATTATTCTAAAGGAATTTTTTTTTTTATATTATCAGATTCCGTCTCATCTTTACAGTCGATATTTAACCTAAAGTATGACCATCCAGCCTTAGTTCAGATATTAGACTTGTATACAGAAATGACAATAGACGGGAGAGATTGTTTTCATCTGGGTTCCCGGCCATGTTGGCATTAGAGGAAATTCGGCTGCAGATTCTGCAGCTAAGGATGCCCTTGATGGTGACATCTTGGTTGAGCTCATCCCATTCTCAGACCTAAAATCACGCACAAATAAATATATATTAGAACTGTGGCAGTCTGAGTGGGATGAGTTCCCAGAAAATAAATTATATAAGATATTCCCAGTATTAAAAGAATGTATATCTTGTCCTCGGAAAAACAGAAAAGAAGAAACTGTGATGGCCCGATTGCACATTGGCCATTCTTTTCTTACTCATTCCTTTTTATTGAAGGGTGAGGAACCGCCAATGTGCATCGGATGTGATAAACGTTTAACCATAGAGCATATTTTACTTACTTGTTCGGATTTTATTGAAATAAGAGAGAGCCACTTTACAGCTAAATCACTGCGCATG
>JBHNNM010000854.1:0-908 GCA_048563625.1 Gammaproteobacteria bacterium
CTGTAAGGATATTCACCTGGATAGTGTTCTTCCAGGTGTTCCCAGAGGGTTAAGCCTGTCAGGGTGGGTTCATTGTCCAGCAAGGGAACCCGTTCTGTGTCCCATACCTCTTCAAGTGGATCTTTACGTGTTCGCCAGTGCCTCTGGCCAGGTTCTTTTCGCTCACCTTTTTCTATCCGTCTTGCGGAGCGGGCACTGATCCCGGCTTTATTGGCGGATACTTCCTGAGTTAAACCTGATTGTCGGTGTTTCATATAACACTTCTCCTGTCTTTGAGTGATCTGTTGTCCTGACAAGTGCTTTCTCCAGAAGAAAAAGTACTTAGTGATTGGCCGAAAAAGCAGAAAATTAAAACGGAGGGGATCATTAGCAACTGAAATTAGCCTCTAGGCTATGTACTCGTTGACTGCTATTGGCATCTCTCAGCACCCGACAAGCCAAATTGGCTGCCAGAGCCTATTTTTAGGCAGACCTGTCCTGTCGTCAGTAGATTTCCTGAGATAAGCTTCCTTGTTTAAGCGGCTTGTTTTAGTGCTTCTATTCTTTCCCTTTCCCGCTCGCGTACAATACGACCGACAATTTGAATATTTCGCGACAACACCGCCAAGGCCAGGTAGCGTTCAAGAGCATCAAGTCCATGGTCGGGGCATTTGTCCAGACCATGGTGTAATGCATTAATGGCGGACTCTACAGCCGAATGGTGTTTTTTGGCCTGTATAAATTCATCTGCGTACTCGCGCGTCTTATCCGTACTGGATAAGCGGCCCTTCTTTGGCAAGACAACGTAGTCCAGCACTTCTTTCAATTCACTCTGGTTTCCGGGACTATGAAAACCTTTATCAAAACTGCAGGCCTGCAATTTGGGAAATATTTTCTGAGTCGCTTCCACCATTTCCAAAGCAACCTTG
>JBHNNM010000855.1:0-908 GCA_048563625.1 Gammaproteobacteria bacterium
ATTTGAAGCCTTTTTGTTGATGAATAATTGCCTGAATAACAACTATTTGATCATCAATTTACCAATCCTGTTTCATGACAATGATTTTGATGATATTCAGGATCCGCAGCAGGAATACGGTTTTTCTGAACCGGCTATCAATAAGCTGGCCATTAAGCTGGCAGAACTTGCACAAAGTAATCAGGCTGTTATCACCCAGGAACTGCTGGCACAAAATGAAGAACTGGCGGCTGAAACTGCGCAGGAGAAGCAACAACAGAGTCTACAGGAAAGTGAGCCAACCCTTGAATTAGAGGTTACAGAACTTTTACAGACGGCAGAAGTTTTAGACGCTGCTGAGGGTATCTGTGCTGAAAATGTCTGGGTATTGGGCGCCTCTATCGGTGGACCAGAGGCCGTAAAAGGTTTCCTAGCCAGGATACCGGTAGAATTACCAGTGGCTTTTGTGCTGGCTCAGCACCTGGGTGAAGGCTTTGTTTCCCTGTTAGCCACTCAGCTGGATCGCATCAGTTGTTTCAAAGTTAAGGAAGCGCAGGCCGGTGATACACTTAAACATGGCGAAGTTATTGTAGTTCCCATTGAACAGCGTATGACCCTGGATGAAAACAGGCAGGTTGAATTTCTGGATGAAAAATGGAAAGGGCATTATAAACCTTCTATTGACAGTGTTATAAAAGATGTCTGCAATGCTTATAAAGAACGTGCCGGTGTGATTATATTTAGCGGCATGGGTGCTGACGGTGTCCTGGCCAGCCAGAAGTTTGCTGAACAGTACCAGGGTAATATCTGGGCACAGAACCCGGAAAGCTGTGTGGTCAGCAGCATGCCAGATTCAGTACGCAAGGCCAATCTGGTCAGCTATAGCGGCTCACCTGAAGCGCTGGCCTTAAAAATTGCCATGCAGTATA
>JBHNNM010000856.1:0-908 GCA_048563625.1 Gammaproteobacteria bacterium
TTTCTCCTCCTTTCAGAAATTTTCTGTAGTCTCTTCTCATGCCTCGAAGTGTTCTTTCTTGTATTGCCGGTTGAGTTTCTGGGGCCTTTTGCATTTGACGTTTGGTGGTGTAGCACCACAGACATGGATGGGCGCCTGCAGCACCAGACAACCCAAATACTTTGCACTGAAAGTCGTAGTCACCGAATAAAAACACTTTTATGCATTTCCCCATCCACTTTTGTTTCTTCAGTTTGTACACTTGATGGCGATAGTGCCACAGAGCTACTCCGAAGATTTTCAGCAGTGTCTTTTCCGTTAAACATAGCTACCATGAACGTATTGTGTCTTGAGTTTGGCGATTTAACGTTTACAATCTGGAGACATAACTTGAAACTATCACCACCATGGTCAGCACCAATTTTCACCCAGATCTGGTCCTCTGGTATTTTACCATCATGGAAATCCAACAGCTGTCGTTCACTGTACTTGTCCAGCAAGTCTGTCACAAAACTGCACAAGTCCCTGACATACACAACGGGTGTCTCTTTGAGCGATTGCCCTGTAGCTGATGACTCATCCGTAAAAAACAATTGTCTGTCTTCAACCACGATACTGTCTTGTCCAGTATGTTCTTGTAATTCTTTTTGTTCAGAGCATTCACTTGCAAAGGTTATTCCTGATTTTCGCAGTATTTTCCTCTGCAATCTGTCCTGCATTGTTGTAAGTCCACATAATGATTTCATTGCCAGTCCAGTTTTTCTGTTCACCACAACTTTTCTTTTGCAACCAGTGAGATGAAAAAGTTTGTCTTTTTTAGTTGCTGGCATCCTTTTGTACAGCTTTGCATACTGTTTTATTTCTGTTTCTTCATCACCTCCTGTCATTTGTCTGCAAACTTTCTCGACTACCTTTGCTCTTCGTTTTTT
>JBHNNM010000857.1:0-906 GCA_048563625.1 Gammaproteobacteria bacterium
GTGTGTGTGTGTGTGTGTGTGTGTGTGTGCGTGCGTGCGTGCGTGCGTGCGTCTGTGTGTGTGTGTGCGTGTGTGCGTGCGTGTGTGCGTGCGTATGAGTGTGTCTGCGTGCATGCGTGCGTGCGTGTGTGTGTGTGTGTGTCTGCGTGCGTGTGCGTGCGTGTGTCTGCATGTGCGTGAGCAAATCAAACACAAATTATGTAAAATAAATTATTAAATAAAATAAATAAGTTAAATTAACTTTGTCGGTGGTTGCTACATTCCGGGGCGTGGACTGGGGTGGCCAGGCAGGGCCGTTCAAGCGAGTGAATGTTCGGTCACACCCCTCTGCACATGCAAGGTGGGAATGGGGGGACCGGTGTCGTCACTCGGTGAAGAAGTCGGGAAGAACAGTACAGCTGACGGCGGTCAGGGAGACGAGCAGGAATGATGGGAGGTGAAGGTGTTGAGACGGCGGCCTGCAAACTCCAGAAAATTCGAGCTTTGGCTATTTTACAGATTTTATTTTAATTTTACAGATTTATTTTTTATTTTACAGATTTTATTTTACAGATTTTAATTTTATTTTACAGATTTTATTTTGATTTTACAGATTTTATTTTGCAGTTTTTATTTTACAGATTTTATTTTATATTTTACTTTACAGATTCTATTTTCTGTTTTACAGATTTGATTTTACAGATTTATTTTTAATTTTAGTTTTTATTTTAAAGATTATAACTGACATTGAGCTTTACTGCAGTGAATATTCAGCAACAACAACAACAAAATCAGGAAAAAATCATAGTCGTATCTTCCAGTTTTAATTTTTGTTGATTGAAAGCTTCTTTGCAGCTAAAAATGGTTTAGTAAGCAAACATCTTTTAGGATGCACTTTATTTTAATATGTCATTTTATTATGTGTAA
>JBHNNM010000858.1:0-906 GCA_048563625.1 Gammaproteobacteria bacterium
GGCATTATTCAGCTTCTGTTTTGGGTGGACTCGGAGGCAGTGTTATAGTCATTGATTTCCACAGATAGTAAAGTGAGATCGGATATTATTTATTAAATAAATCATTTGGTTCACTGCTTACTTATAAAAGATACAGGTGCCACTTTCTGTTGGATTCCTTCACACTGTGGACTAACTTTTAATGAATGGGTTGATAGAGCAGCAAAACGAGGAACCATCAGCAATATGCAGCCAACAATGTTAGACGTTCCGTTGTCTTCAAAGGAGATGTGCAACATTATTGAAAATGACAGGTGGAAACGATTAGGATTTAGTCGATCAGTCTCTCATTGTCCAGTTTTGAACAATGCTACAAGGTCTGTGTCGAGTTTCGTATACAGACTAAATTTTCCAAACATACTGTGTACATTTGTAAGAAAAAGCTATCAGTATATCATATTTTATTCAGCTGTCAGCTTATGAAGTCCTGTTTGCCTCCAGAATGGTTGTCTAATGGAAATGTTCAATTATTTTACGAAATCTTTTGTTAAAAAGAAATGGTTAGTTCTGTCTTTGGCTTATCACCTGATAAACTTGTCATTTACTTTGAATTTTGTGTGTTAGGTTTTTGTTTTGTTTTTACATCAGATGGAGGGAACGGGAGATGTATATGTATGAGAATATATACACGGATGGATGGAATGAAAGTGTGGGTGATAGCTAAATTAAGTATGTCATTAGGAACTGTATATGTATTAGAATATATATATGGGTGAGTGGAATGAAGGTTTGTGTGTGTACAGAGGCAGGAGCTGTGTGAAAGTCGAGGTGGCCGTCCTGGGCTCCCGTCATAATAAACCTACGGTTTCTGTGGATGTAAAGCAACACTTCATCGAAAGTTTGTGTGATAGCTAAATTAGGTTTGTC
>JBHNNM010000859.1:0-905 GCA_048563625.1 Gammaproteobacteria bacterium
TATTAAATTGGTATATTAAGGGGCGGAGTCATACACTATGGCTCTGCCTCTACTGTTTTATGGAAGTATAAAATGAGCAAGTTAAAACAACAACGCATTATTCTGACTGGAGCAACCGGCGGCATAGGTGGTGAAATTGCCAAACTCCTGCTGGCTGAAGGCGCGCAGCTGGGTCTGGTAGGACGTTCAAAGGAAAAGCTGGAGCAGTTACAGAAGAAGCTTGGAGGTGGTGGTATAAGAGCTATTGCTGCAGACATTACTGATGCTGATGGGCGTCAGAAAATTGTGGATCAGATGCGTGAAGCCTTTGGCGGTTATGATATCCTGATTAATACGGCGGGCATTATGGATTTTACCGCCTTTGTTGATCAAAGCGATGAACGAATTGAGGCGGTCTTTCAAACCAATGTGATTGCCCCGATGCAGTTAACCAAAAAAGTCCTGCCCTATATGCTGGAGCAGAAAAAAGGTCATATTGTGAATGTTGGTTCCACCTTTGGTTCTATTGGATTTGCCTGGTTTACTACTTATTCAACCAGTAAGTTTGCCATGCGCGGTTTTTCCCAGGCATTGAGACGTGAACTGGCCGATACAGCGGTTAAGGTAACTTATGTGGCACCCAGAGCCGTTAAAACAGCGCTTAATTCCGGAGCCGTCTATAAAATGGCCGAAGAAGTAAAAATGAATATGGATGCACCGAAAGATGTGGCCAGGCAGATTGTGCGTTCTGTAATTAAACAGGATAAAGAACGTTATCTGGGCTTTCCTGAATCTTTGTTTGTCCGCATTAATGCTATTCTGCCGGGGCTGGTGGACAAGGCAACTCGCGGACAGAGTAAAGCTGCAAAGAAATATGTATCCTGAATTGTTGTCTGTTATTAGACCCAAACAGCTTAAATAAGCTA
>JBHNNM010000860.1:0-902 GCA_048563625.1 Gammaproteobacteria bacterium
AAATGGACAATGCCCATCAGAAATTGGAAAGCAGCAATGTATCGATTTATAATCGAGTTTGAGGAGCAGTTGGCTCCTTATATTTAAATAAGAGCGGATACACAGTTTGATTTACACTGTCCAGGATTTAATTCTTTATGACTCAAAAAGTTGTAACGGTTGCTGTTACAGGCGCCTCTGGTGCTCCTTATTTTATTCAATTATTAAAAAGTCTTTTTTCTGCACAGGTTAAAGTCAATCTACTGTTTTCTTCTGCGGCTCGAATTGTTGCTGCAACTGAACTTGAGCTGGAACTACCTTCTGATAAACAGGCACTTAAGCTTTTTCTGCTTGAATACCTGGAAACATCTGACTCCGATTTACTGGAAATTTATGGTAAGGAAGAATGGACTGCACCGGTCGCCAGTGGCTCTAATCCTGCCCGGACTATGATTATCTGCCCCTGTTCCATGGGTACTCTTTCGGCTATTGCTCATGGCGCCAGTAATAATTTAATTGAACGTGCGGCTGATGTGATATTGAAGGAACGCAAGCAGCTTATCTTATTAACCCGTGAAATGCCCTATTCTTCAATCCACCTTGAAAATATGCTTAAATTAAGCCAGATGGGGGTAACCATTATGCCCGCTTCACCGGGCTTTTATCATCAGCCTCGTTCTATTGATGATCTGGTGAATTTTGTAGTAGCCAGAATACTCGATCATATTGGTGTAAAACACAACTTGGTATCACGTTGGGGTTAGGTTTTAACTGAAAATTTAAAATATGGACAGATAGCTGATATTAGGCGACAATTATCTTGTCCGGTTGAGTGATGAATTAAGATAAGTACTTTTTCTTGTGGAGAAAGCACTTGTCAGGACAACAGATCACTCAAAGACAGGAGAATTGTTATATGAAAC
>JBHNNM010000861.1:0-900 GCA_048563625.1 Gammaproteobacteria bacterium
ATTATTTACTCTTATTTTCTTCTTCTTCTTCTCCCCCTCCTCTCTCTAAATGCTGCCTGTAATTTTATATTTACTCATCAGTAGCTTAGTAAGGACTAGCTGTTAGCTTTTTGACTGAACCTAAACTACAAACCTTGTAAAATAAAGTTTTCAAGTTCGAGTTCTCTCTTTAGTCTTTCTTTTTTCTCCCTTTTGAAGCCCGTCTAATAAAACTGCTCCTCGTTGTGGGAAAATAAAGTATGATAGATTACAACGGACAAGTTCTGCCTTTGTGCCCCTGACCAGCTGTCCATTTTTCTTCGCTCATACTTTTAAATCTAAAACTTAATCATCGTCGAGTGAAATGACCGTGCACTCGCCTCTGTTGAAAGGCAGGCAGACCTCCCACTGGCAAGGGGCGATACTCGTACCAAACTCACGCCTCGCTCGTGGGAATGGTCAATACGGGAACTATGCAGTGTGCACTTGCCTTTGTCCTCCTGCAATCGTCAGCAGAGTGGGGAGCCAGTCAGTGATGTCTACCAAGCCAGACCACGTGATGTTCGTTGCAGACAGACCCGGCGCTTTGAGGACAGTGTAGGATCGGATCCCACCTTCATAGGGAGTGAACTTTGCCCCCCGCAGTGGCCAGTTGGTAGAACCGTACTTCCCAGTCCCGCCGTTGTCCGACAAAAACAAGATCACGGTATTGTCATATATGCCCTGAAAAACATGAAACTAGTTAGGGGGGCCCGTCTCCCGCTAGTAATGAGCCCCTACCCCCCTCTCTCTCCCTCTCACTCGCTCGATCTCCCCTCTCTTTCTTGCTCTCTCTCCTCCCTGTGTGTGTGTGTGTGTGTGTGTGTGTGTGTGTGTGTGTGTGTGTGTGTGTGTGTGTGTGTGTGTGTGTTATTATATAAC
>JBHNNM010000862.1:0-899 GCA_048563625.1 Gammaproteobacteria bacterium
TGTGTGTGTGTGTGTGTGTGTGTGTGTGCGTGCGTGCGTGCGTGCGTGCGTGCGTGCGTGCGTGCGTGCGTGCGTGCGTGCGTGCGAGCGTGCGTGTGTTGTGTGTGTCGTTTTTGTTGGCCGTCTCATTTTATGAAAAACAGCATGCAACCATCCTTTATACCTTTCGCTCACATCCAGATTTCCTTGCATAATATAGTTATATATGGTAGTTTCACAGAAAAAGGGCTATCTGCATGGGCAAAATAAAAACTGAAGGAAAATAAATTTACGGTTTAAAGTTATTAAGAGGTAATGCCCCATCTCTACTCTCGTTATACAAAGAACCCACAACGAAACAGAATAAACAAGACAACACACACACACACGCCCGCCCGCTCGCGCACGAACGCACGCACCTGGATAATTGGCTTTGTGAAAAACGTATCATACTATAGGTGTGGTCCCTTAATTGCAGCTTACATTGATAAGAACTAATAACTGTAAAATGTTGCTGGTAAAAGCGATGTCTATTCAAGCATGTCATCCATGCCAAAAAGAATAAAGATTACACTAAAATGAATTGCCAGGATGAGAACAATTGTCTACTAATAACTGACACTGCTAGTTCAGAATGTCTGGGTTACTTGACAAGGATCAAAACAGGTGTGAGATGCAGTCATCCTCATGGCTACAGAAAGACTGAATACTGAAGAATCACTGACATACGATGATCCTGCACTAAGACTAATTTTTTGTTTCTTAATACAGGCCTAATGTGGTGTAGTTGGGTATATATTTTTTTTATAAAGAAGGGAAGAGAATACATTATTTTATGAAGAAAGAAAGGATGACTTGAAAGTAATGTGTGGACTCAGTAAAATCAGTCATTTTTGAAACTAAACTGCTGATATGGGACT
>JBHNNM010000863.1:0-898 GCA_048563625.1 Gammaproteobacteria bacterium
GTTATTCAAAATTACATTTAACACCTGAGTAAAAGTATGCCCTAATGGAAGAGCCCAATTGAAACTTGAGTTTTATGGAGTGTCCGCTGTTCTCTGATCCACTGCTGACAATTTTGACCTGCGGACTTCTTCTCGGTGTGTGCACGGTTAGGTGTGAACTATTGATCATGTCTTGCACGAAAAACTAACCACTCGGAGTTGGCGGGATTTTGAAACTTTGCACGTGAACACGGGTTCATCCACCCCACAACCTATCCCGTCATGCCGCCGTGCACACTTTTCCCGCCTTTCCGACCATAAAGACTTCATGATTCTCGCCAGTCGGCTTAGCCATACCACACGATCACAACCTCTGCGAACTTGCAGCGGACCTGTCAGTTTTAACGTGGACTGTTTTAACTTTCGATCTTTCGTCATCCCCTGCCTCCATGTTCTTTAACTGATGCCGTTTGTGAGTATATTTAACATAGTTTTACAGATTTTGTTTTACATGACTGACGCTAACAGTCCAAAATCGCAGCTGACGCTCGAATTTCCTGGACTTGCATGTCTCCTTCTCAATGCTGTTCACCTCTTCCACTCCTGTTTGTCTCTCTGGTCTCCTACAACTGTACTCTTCTTCCCGCTCTCTTCACCCCAGTGGCGGCACCTGTCCCCAACCACTCCCATCCTGTATGTGCACGGGCGGTGTAGTCCGTTCATTCACTAGTCGCTTGGGCCAGCCTCTGTCTGGGCTCACCGCCACTCCACGGCGGTAATGTACCATCTGTCGGCAAGTTTTTTTCTATCTTTTCTCAACTAAACTAGCATTAAAACATTTTTTCTTACGCTTAATTCGTGGTTGATTTGTGAGTGATTGTGTGTGTGATTGTGTGTGTGTGTGTGTGTGTGTGTGTGT
>JBHNNM010000864.1:0-898 GCA_048563625.1 Gammaproteobacteria bacterium
TGCACCACTCTTCACACCTCAGCATCTTTGGGATGTTATCTCCTGTTTACTCACATGCCAGACTGTCCCCTGGCACCTCTTGGTCAAGTCTGACAGCAGTAATTTATGTTTTGTTAGGTTGTAAACATTGATGGTGCCACAATCAATTCCTCCCTTCCTTTTCATTTGAGGGAAATTATCAGACCTCATAAATCAAGACCAGAGGTTTTCCCAGATGGTGTGTAGTGGTCTCTGCACTCTCCAGGCTCTGTTCGTCACATTGCATGCTGACAAACATGGGAGTAATTAGCTGACAGGTCAGGAGGGGATGTAAATGAGAACCCGGTGTCAGTATCCCTACCACCTGGTCTTGCCCACAGGCAGACACACAACACCTTGTTGTGGAATGGATACCTGTGCTTGGATACCAGTGTTTTTGATAGTACTCGGGCGATGTTTTGGATTCTATTTCAGTTGTTTTGTTGACAAAACTTTATAGAAGTAAAGTGTAAGGAATATAACAGTACACAATGGGTGTGCTGTAGAGTAGCTGAGTTCTGCTTATCACTGCTGAAGGGTGTGGACTACCAGACCACCATAGCCAAGGTAATTCAATTTACTTTCTGAAACCACTTTGCATGTCTGTCTAGTAGTAGTTGTACTTTACGGTGCCGTTCTTAGTTTGAGTGCAAAAACCTCTGTTTGGTGCTTATTGGTACAAAACATCAGTGTAATAGTAAGTAAAGATTCAACCATGCATGCCCCTTTTGACTCCACTAACAGTTGTTTTTTTCCTTCCAAAACAAATTACACTAAAGTGTCAAAAGTGCTATGTTTGACATCTGCAGTTTCTACAAAGATATCTCAGTTACTTCTTTAATTGCAATGAAGACGGAAACACACATATGACCCTGTAACC
>JBHNNM010000865.1:0-897 GCA_048563625.1 Gammaproteobacteria bacterium
CACACACACACACACACACACACACACACACACACACACACACACACACACACACACACACACACACATAGTGACATGTTTACACTGTGCGTGACGTTCGGCAGCAATATGCTAAAGTCAGCTGGAACTGCGTGGTGAGGGAAACGCAGGGAGAACAACTGGGACTGTGATTTGATCAAGCTGTGTAAACGAATAGGACCGACGGTGGGACAGTGATATTCTGATCAAGATTTCGAGCGTTGCAACTTGCAGCACGCTGACATTTGCTACACATGTACAAAAGATATGATGGACAGCTCCTCTGATGTTACCTCAACTTTCAAAAGAAAACCGTCGTCAGTGAGTTCTACAAACAGTGAAAATAGCCCTGTAGTAGGAAAGCCAAAGCCAAATAAGCAGGAGAAAAAGAAACAACGCTTTGTATCTGAAGAGTTCACGGATAATTAATCCACCCAGCGAAAGGTGTCCGTGATAACCAGCGCCAAGTATCAGAATTAGCATAGATGCACATCGCCTAGTATGTACATGTGTGCATGCATCATTGTGCGTTAGTCTACTGTTTTTGTTTTTATTTCAGTCGCGCGTGCGACGCGCACACACACGCGCGCACGCACACACGTACATACATACATGCACGCAGGCACACTCGTAATGTGGATTGAGGTATCTATAGTTCAGTTCACATAGTAAGTACGTATTATGTCCCCTTTATAATAGTATTAGAAAGAAAGCCATGGTTCCCATGGCAACTTTTATGAGGGAGAGCAGGAGCAATGTTGTAGCGTCCCAGTAGGGGCGCTGTATGGGGGACAAAGAGTTAGCCAGTGGCACAAGCTCTGCTGGTCACGTGCTGGCGTCAGTTTGGCTGGAACCACTGGTCAGCCAAGAAGTTTTCCT
>JBHNNM010000866.1:0-895 GCA_048563625.1 Gammaproteobacteria bacterium
TACTAGCCGAATGTCCTGAAGATTTGCAGAGAGCGTTAGATATACTCAAAATATATTGTGAATTATGGGGTCTCGATATTAATGTTAGGAAAACCAAAGTCATGATATTTTCAAGGGGGAAGATCAGAAAAATGCCGAAATTCAATTTTAATGAGGAAACTGTTGACGTTGTTTGGGATTATAAATATTTGGGAGTAAAATTTAACTATAATAACAAGTTTAAAAAGGCACAACAGTTACAGTTTTTACTTGCAAACAGGGCTATGTTTTCACTATTAAGGAAATGTCGGCAGCTAAATTTGCCACTAGATATACAATTAGAACTTTTTGAAAAATGTGTGCACCCAATCCTTCTGTATGGTTGTGAAATATGGGCGTGCGAGAAGATGGATGTAATCTCAAAACTACAGCTTCGATTTTTAAAACTGATCTTAGGTGTCAAAGTTACAACCCCAACATGCATGGTGCTTGGGGAAGTGGGAAGATATCCGATAGAAATTGAAGCAAAATGCAGGATGTTAGGATTTTGGTATGGTTTGTGCAGTACCTCTCACTCTGAATCGCCTAAGATTTCTAACCTAATGTTTCAGCTATGTTCTAAGTTGTATTATGCAAGCGATTATAAGCTCCCATGGCTTATGAAAGTGCATTCGTTATTAGATAGTTTAGGATTATCTTATATTTGGTCTAACCAAATCCATACCATCGAAAGCTTTAAACGTATAGTGAAGCAAAGACTAATGGATCAATTTATACAAGAATGGCAAAGCAGAGTAGCAGAAAATAGTGTTTGTAGTAATTATCGTTTATTTAAAAAGAAATTTTGCTTTGAGAAATATCTAACCTATCTCCCATCTATCCTAAGACAAAGAGTATTGAAATTTAGACTTAGTAA
>JBHNNM010000867.1:0-894 GCA_048563625.1 Gammaproteobacteria bacterium
TAATTATAATTTTATACACCGAAAAACTATTAAAATATTAATAATATTTTAATGATGATTCTGCTTTATAAGATATGCTTATTTCGGTATATTACTATAAGATTATACAAAAGTGACTAGGGAATATCCCTTTTTTACTTAACTTTTTAGTTACATTAGATGAGGTCATTGTAGGTATTGTGGGTATAGCCGTTAAATTTTTTGCCAGTATGCGGGATCTAATGGGTGATGATAGAGAACTGGATGCTCAAATAGTTCAGCAGCATAATATTAAAACTGTCGATGATATCTGGAACTATTGCGCAGAAGGAAAAGAGCGCCCGGCTAATGTGCTGGTGGCCGTTAATATGGACTATGTTGACGGCACAACATCAGTAAAAGACGGTGATGAAGTGGCCTTTTTCCCGCCGGTTACCGGAGGTTAAGCATGAGCGTAGTTATTCTCCCTGAAGCCTTTAATCCCTGGTCGTTACTTGAAGAGTATCAGCAGAAAATATCCGAACTGGACGGCAAATATGGTGCAACAGCCGTTTTTGTGGGCACCATGCGCGATTTTAATGAAGGGGACAATGTTTCACAGATGTTCCTGGAACACTACCCCGGCATGACCGAAAAACACCTTGAAAAAATCTGCACTCAGGCCACCGCTGACTACGGCTTACTGGAATCCCTGGTTGTACACCGGGTAGGCGAAATAAACCCCAACGACCCCATTGTACTGGTCGCCGTCTGGACCGCCCACCGCAAACAGGCCTTCGAAGCCTGCCGCGAAATCATGGAAGACCTGAAATCCAGAGCCCCATTCTGGAAAAAAGAACAACTAAATACTGGAAAAAACCGCTGGGTAGAAAAAAACACCAAGGGCTATTAAGCTCTTTCTGAACGCTGAACGCT
>JBHNNM010000868.1:0-894 GCA_048563625.1 Gammaproteobacteria bacterium
TGGCCGACTGAAGTATCAGTGAAATAGTGAAATATTAGTTGCCTTCTCATTCACTACAATCCTTTGTTCTTTGACAACACCCGCGCTGGCCATCGCGGCCATGACATAACCGCATCCTGCGCCGGCGTGAGGCTGTGGCGAAAGGATGTCGTAAACCAGTGCTGGAGTGTGCGTTTTATCTTTTACGCAGCGTGCAGTCCTCGGACACTCAGTGTGCGGTAATACCATCTGTGCCGTCCGCGTTGTCCTCAGTGCTTGTAAAGAGATATATTAAAATGCATGTGTACACTGACAGATTGTCACAAGGTAGGAATGTCAGTGGTTACGAGAACGATGGCCTTGGCTGCCAAAAAGCCAGATAACTTCCTCGGCGTCACCAACATCTCTCCAAAGCTAGCACCAGAAAAACTTGTAAACACTCTTGATTCAAAACAGAAGACATTTCCAACAACACACGCACGCATCCCACTATGGAGGTCAGTACTTCGTGAAAGATACTATGTATTAGCTCAAAATGTCCACCACGATGTTCACGTCTCCTGGAAGGACTATACCAGGGGGTCTGATGGGAAGCTAACTTTAGTAACACTGTGTTCCGGCGCTGACCATGCTGACGTTGTGATTCGACAAACTTCCGTCCAAGTTTTCCGTCGGTTCAACCAGGATTGGAGTAAACGGCCAGAGACTAGAAAACTCATCACGTTTCATCTATACAACCCAGAAAAGGCCTCTCCCAGTGTGCTAATTCAAGGCCATGACACAATGAAATGGGCGCAGGAGGAGTTTGACAGGGTGCGGTGCCTGGTGCACAATCTGGACGCCCGTCGGGCTGACAGTGCCACGTGTCTGTCTGAGTGCAGAGACCTGCCCCTCGTTCTGCCCGACTTCCATGGA
>JBHNNM010000869.1:0-892 GCA_048563625.1 Gammaproteobacteria bacterium
AAGAAACCATCACAGGTGGCACAGCCAGAAACGCCGCGGCCCTTGAAGGCTTCTTCTGATTCCAGGCCCAGGTAGCGGGCGGAAGCGCCAGTGGCAATAATCAGGGCATCGCAGGTATAGCTGCTGGAATCACCCTTGAGCTTGAAGGGGCGGGTCTGCAGATCCACTTCATTAATATAGTCAAATATGATTCCGCTATTAAAACGTTCTGCATGTTTACGCATTCTTTCCATTAGATCCGGCCCCATAAGACCTTCCGGATCGCCCGGCCAGTTATCCACTTCAGTGCTAGTCATTAGCTGGCCGCCCTGTTCCATACCCGTCACAAGTACCGGGTCAAGATTAGCTCTGGCCGCATAAACAGCAGCTGTATAACCGGCAGGGCCGGAACCGAGAATTAAAAGTTTACAGTGTTTAACATCGCTCATAAATGAACTCCATCTGAAAAAAGAGTAGTGGAAAAAAGGGAAAAATCATATACAGTAATATACAGCAAGTATGGGGACTTTTAAATTGATTCCAAGTGTTTAATACTTATTCATTCGATGAACCGGAGCAGTGAGGAAAACCATGAAAATAGCAGTACCAACAGAAATTAAACCCAGAGAAGGGCGGGTGGCACTGGTACCCGATGCTGTTGCTCAGCTGATTAGCCATGGTCATGAGGTATTTATACAGGCCGGAGCCGGTCTGTTAAGCGGTTATAGCAATGAACAGTATGAGTTGCAGGGGGCACAGATACTGCCCGATGCAGAAGCCATTTATAAGAAGGGCAAACTCGACAGTGTAAATTAAACTGTGTATCCGCTCTTATTTAAATATAAGGAGCCAACTGCTCCTCAAACTCGATTATAAATCGATACATTGCTGCTTTCCAATTTCTGATGGGCAT
>JBHNNM010000870.1:0-891 GCA_048563625.1 Gammaproteobacteria bacterium
TACAAATAAAGCCAGCACGGGATGTGTAAGAGAAACTCCTGAGATAAAAATAAAGCCAGCACTGGCTGTGTTAGAGATACTTTCTAGCTGAAAATGACGCCAGCATGGGATATGTAAGAGAAACTCCCCCTGTAAAAACAGAAACCAGCACGGGATGTGTAAGAGAAACTCCCCGCATAAAAATGAGGGCAGCATGGGATGTGTAAGAGAAACTCCTGAGATAAAAATAAAGCCAGCACTGGCTGTGTTAGAGAAACTTTCTAGCTGAAAATGACGCCAGCATGGGATATGTAAGAGAAACTCCCCCTGTAAAAACAGAAACCAGCACGGGATGTTTAAGAGAAACTCCCCGCATAAAAATGAGGGCATCATGGGATGTGTAAGAGAAACTCCACTTAAAAATGAAGCCAGCACGGGATGTGGAGGACACATTTCCCAGAGAAAAATGAAGCCAACACGGGATGTGGAAGAGAAACTCCCCAGATAAAAATGAAGCCGGCATGGGATGTGTAAGAGAAAATCCCCACATAAAAATGAAGCCAGCACATGTGGCAGAGAAACTCCCCACATAAAAACGAAGCCAGCACGGGATGTTTAAAAGAAACGCCCCACAGAAAAATAAAGCCAGCACGGGATGTGTAAGAGAAACTCCCCAGATTAGAAAAAGAAGAAGCCAGCATGGGATGTGTAAGAGAAACTCCCCACATAAATATAAAGCCAGCATGGGATGTGTAAGAGAAAATACCCAGATGAAAATGAAGCCAGCACGGGGTGTGTAAGAGAAATTCCCCAGATAAAAAAACGAAGCCAGCACGCGATGTGCAAGAGAGACTCCACAGATAAAAATGACGCTAGCTAGGGATGTGTAAGAGAAACTCCTCCCGGCCCACC
>JBHNNM010000871.1:0-887 GCA_048563625.1 Gammaproteobacteria bacterium
TAATTAGGAAATTCTCCACCAGGCAAAGGCAAGCCATCGACAGCAATAGCAAACACCTCGAAACCGTAGTTCAAAGCCATTGACTCGATGATAGGCGCTTGAGCGTGGCAGTAAGGGCAATCCGAACGATAGAAGAAGAACAAGCCTGCTCGCTTTGCTACTTCACCTAAAGCCACATCACGTTGAGCGCCAGCTTCTCGGTCCATCCGATTAGCGGCATAAGTCGCCAAGGGTCTGCGACTGATTTCATCCAAAACTGGATCGCCCATGACCACCTGCTGACTAACATCAGCAAACTGTGAACCCTTATCCATCATGACGCGCTGAAGATACAGATAAGCCCTGACGTTCTCATTCGTCGGATCATCAATTGCCTTGTCCATGAACGACTGCATGTGCTCACGAAACCAGGCAGCACTGAAAGGCTTTAGCCCGCTCTGACTCGACTCTGCCGCACCAGATTCCGGCTTTATACGCTCTTCATCCTCCGCTGGCTCAGGAATGACCTGATACCAAAACCAGCCTTCCTGACCACGCTGATAGAATTGCCCATCACTGGCATGGGCGGGCAAGATGAATAGAAAGAAAATAATGATTGGGATGGTCACCCATAGGATAAACCAAGGTAACAAAGGCATTCTCATTGTCAGCTCCAGAAAATTTCATAGAGCTAACATGCTAAAGATCCACGTTAGAGCGATTGAACAGATAGATGAAGGAATTGTGAGTGTTTCTGACTATCTATTAAACACTGTTACTAACGTAAGTGCGTTGGCTGATGGCACCATAACAAAATGCATACCAGAGCTCCCATGACACCAAAACTCAGCCTGTACGAAGTACTTTTTTGCTTTCTTTGAGGCTATACATTCTGGCAATAAAGATTT
>JBHNNM010000872.1:0-886 GCA_048563625.1 Gammaproteobacteria bacterium
GAGGTAGGGTCTACTGTGAATGTGTCGTCATTGGAACATCCTTAATACTCGGCTGTGGCAATCTCCTCTGGAGCCCAGTTTCTGCACTGGATTTCTGCACTGCAGAGCTACAAGAGAGAAAAAGTGAAAAGAAACTGTTAGATCTGTGCAATAAATTGAATGGATCAGCAATAGCAGCGGCAGCAACTGAACAGCAACAGCAGCAGCAACAACAGCAGCAGCAACAGCAGTAACAAAAGCAGCAACAACAACAGTAATGACAACACCACCACCAGCAACGGCAACAGCAGCAACAAACATGCAATTTTCCGAGGAGTGAAATCCAATTTAGGACACTGCAAAGTACAAAAGGCAAAAATGATGATAATAATTAGAAGAAGAAGGAAAATTCTTACATAGCGCTGTTCTCTAACCGGAGTCAAACTTATTGTGCTCTACAGAGAACTAATGACAAAAACATTTACATGCAGCTCTAACAACCAGAACCATCAAGTAGGCTATTGCAGTCTACCATAAAGACTGCTTAGCAAACAGTAACTACACAATTGAGTAAACTTTTTAAAAAAGAAGAAAAAAGGTCTTATTTCGTAAACCATACCAGTGCAGGCGACCACTACTGGTAGGGTCAAAAGCAAATGCTAAGTTGCTAAGTTTCACAGGAAAAAAAACAAAAATACACGGTTGCAGAACTCTGTCATTGCACACATTAAATGCCAGTCACTGACAGACACACACTAAATGGCTGTGCACTGACAGACAGAAATGAGTCAAATATCAGTACACTGACAGAGCTCTGCAACAGAACTTGGACGATGTAAACCAAACCTTTCATCTCAGTGTGACTGGCACGCCGAAACTGAAGTCCAAGCAGCTTCTCTGATGGCAG
>JBHNNM010000873.1:0-885 GCA_048563625.1 Gammaproteobacteria bacterium
CCGAGACGGAGGTCCCCGAGACGGATGGCGCAGACGGAGGTCCCTGAGACGGATGTCCCCGAGACGGATGGCGCCGAGACGGATGGCACAGATGTTTGGCGCAGACGGATGTCCCCGAGGCGTTAAGCCATGACGGATGGGCCCTCCGTCTTACGGCTTTCCATTTCAGGCACATCCGTCTGTGCCATTCGTCTTGGCCTTCCCCGTCCCCGAGACGGATGTCCCCGAGACGGATGTCGCCGAGACGGATGACCCCCAGACGGATGTCGCCGAGACGGATGACCCCGAGACGGAGGTCCCCGAGACGGATGTCGCCGAGACGGATGACCCCCAGACGGATGTCGCCGAGACGGAGGTCCCCGAGACGGATGTCGCCGAGACGGATGACCCCCAGACGGATGTCACCGAGACGGATGACCCCCAGACGGATGGCGCCGAGACGGATGACCCCGAGACGGATGACCCCGAGACGGAGGTCCCAGAGACGGAGGTCCCCGAGAAGGATGGCGCAGACGGTTGGCGCCGAGACGGTAGGTGTGCTTTGTCAACACTGTGTATGGTTTTAGTGGCTGTGACTGTCCGATTTGCTTAGAGTATTGTGTATGGACCAGCGATGTATGAGTGTTCTGCTTGATGACAAAAATCGTCTGTGTATGTAGGCTGGTTCAGGACTATCCAGCATCGTCGTATGTGTGTTTGTGCATGTGTTTGTGCATTTGTGTGTGCATGTGTGTGTGTGTGTGGGGGGGTGCTGGGGTGTTTTCGGTAAGGACTTGTTTACGCGTATGATGCACATTATAAGAGGGAATTGTATCCAGTATGTCTGTTTATGAACTTCTTCTAAATAATACTGTTTGGGGCATTGCAGTAGGGCAGAGACAAATT
>JBHNNM010000874.1:0-884 GCA_048563625.1 Gammaproteobacteria bacterium
AGCGAACCGAAATCATCAACATGCACAAGGTTGGCAGAAGTGACTGGTATTTCTCACCACAGCGCGAACCGGTTCCTTCATCGTGAAAATTATCAACCGAAAGATATGTACGATGAAGCGGTCGAAACCTTAAACCCGAGCGGTGGTACTTTGAGTGTTGATGACAGCGTTCTCGATAAACCCTACAGCTACTCTGTAGCCCTTGTCGGTCATTTCTGGTCTGGTAAGCATCACAGATCCGTTAAAGGCATCAACCTCATCACTCTTTATTACACCGACATATCAGGGTTACACATGCCGGTGAATTACAGGATATATGACAAATCGGAAGGCAAGACAAAAAACGACTACTTCCGGGAAATGTTGATTGAAGTGCTGGCTTGGGGGCTGAAGCCGGCGTTCGTAACCGGTGACTCCTGGTACAGCTGCACCACAAACCTGAAAACGATAAAAAACCATCAGACCAGGTTTATGTTTGCCGTTGAGACAAACAGGACAGTATCATTGGTAAAAGGTCTGTGGCAGCAGGTTCAGGATCTCGACATTCCAGACAATGGTCTGGAAGTATTTCTGAAAGACTTCGGTAAGGTCACGCTGTTCAGGACGATGCTGAAAGACCAGCGTCGCCACTACGTGGTTTACTTGCCAGAAGAGGTCCCTTTTGAACGCAACGATTTCTCCAAAATCCATGACCAGCACTGGCAGATTGAGCAATACCATAGGGCGATCAAACAGGTTTGCCATATTGAACACTTTCAGGTACGCAGTGAACAGCCTGTCAGAAATCACATTTTTGCAGCAATTTTAGCCTTTGTTTATCTCCAGAAAATGCAGATAGCACAAGAGTTTATGAATATTTATCAGCATCAGAGCGAGCTGTTTAA
>JBHNNM010000875.1:0-883 GCA_048563625.1 Gammaproteobacteria bacterium
ATACACAGTTTAATTTACACTGTCAATATTTTAAACTAAAAATCAGGCAAACCTCCATTCCTGATGAGCAGAGCATGTTCTATTTTGGACAAAATCTCACTCATTAAAGCGGAGAACAACCAAAAATCCCTTGTCTCTTTATCACCCATAGCTGTAATCATTCTCACTACAAGCTGAAAAGGGGCTATCTGTCTTAATCGTTGGGAAAAACCAATGTTTTTGCCCAGTTTATTAAGTTTCTTTTCACTCAATACGACTTTTAGTTTTTTTGATAATGTGGTACTTCTCATTTGAAGCCTTTTTGTTGATGAATAATTGCCTGAATAACAACTATTTGATCATCAAATTGGCTTCATTTCAATTCCTAAAGATCATACCTATGAAACGCTTATATAAAGGGCAAATAATATGGAAAACAATGAGAAAGATAAAGCAGTGCTGGCAGCAATAATAAAGCGTTTTGATGAGCAGCGTCTGCCTCGTCTGCTGGAAATTAAAAAAGATGTCGATCAGTGGCTTACCTTAAGCAATCATGAAATGAATTTTCTTGAAGAAGTATTTAAAGATGCTCGTGAAAATGAGCAGTATTTGAAAAAAGCCGATAATGACTTAAGAGAACTGATGGGTAAAGTTATGGGGTTGTACCAGGAAATTACTAAGAAAGCGCTTGAAAACGAGCAGAAAAGCAGTTAGTTACCAGGAAGGCAATTTCTGGATGGACATTAATTAGTCAGGCTGTCCGGGCATTGCCTGAAATATTAAACTAGACAGTGTAAATTAAACTGTGTATCCGCTCTTATTTAAATATAAGGAGCCAACTGCTCCTCAAACTCGATTATAAATCGATACATTGCTGCTTTCCAATTTCTGATGGGCATTGACC
>JBHNNM010000876.1:0-883 GCA_048563625.1 Gammaproteobacteria bacterium
ATAGCCTGACTTTGGAAGGTAGGCTGTTCACTATGGAGGTGGTATTTCAGGTTTGTTCATTTAACCACTGCTGACTTAAACCACCGCAATGAGCGTTTACACAGTTATTTTTACACCCTCAGTGAATTTTCAGAACTGGCTTATCTGAGTCCACCCAGCCTGGGCTACTCCGATCAGAGTACCCGCTCTAAAGGTGCTAATATTCTGACCCGCTGGGAACATACCGAATCCCTGGCATCCAGTTATAAGCTGCAGGCCTATTATGATTATACCAATAGAGATGAAGCCTATGCCGATATTACCCATCAAACCCTGGACTTAGAGTTTCAGCATCGTTTCAGCTTCCTCAATAATCATGACATTATCTGGGGCACCGGATCGCTATATCTGGGCTGATTTTGATATGGTGGAAGGCTCCTATGTTGAGGATAATGATAATGAACGCCTGTACAACCTGTTTGTCCAGGATGAAATTACCTTAGTCGATAATACACTCTGGTTAACTCTGGGCTCCAACTTTGAACACAATGAATATACCAACTGGGAAATTCAGCCTACTGCGCGGATATTCTGGAATATTAATCCCAGACATAAGTTGTGGTCGTCCATGTCCAGGGCCAACCGCATACCATCGCGTTTTGAATACGATTCATCCCTGGTTTTCCCTTCTCCAAACGGATTTCCGGTCTTTAAACTCCAGGGCAACAAGAATATTAAATCAGAAGAAGTCACCTCCTATGAAATAGGTTATCGGGTTATACCCAGTTCTTCAGTATCCATTGATACCACTATTTACTACAGCGAATATAAAGACCTGCTGGACTTTACCTCAATATTACCCACAGCCCTGACGGATCCCATTGTTATTAATCTTAATAATGCC
>JBHNNM010000877.1:0-882 GCA_048563625.1 Gammaproteobacteria bacterium
AAAGGATAAAATGGGCATTACTTTTTAATAGGACAGAAGAAAATAATGGCTGCTTTCTATTATTTTTTCTTTTTTAATGAACAATTAAAATTATGTTCCTGTCTTCAAATGAGTAATTGGACTTGACGAAGGTCACAGAATGGTCAGCGAAGTCCTGACGACTCTCTGCAGTGGCCACCATCTTGGTGAAGGGAGCAGATGCCAGGTTCCAGCCACGGACAGCCAACAGGGTCTTCAGGTTGGGGTTGATCTTCAGGTTGTTGAACCGCTCGTACCTGGGAAACAGCATTTTCAAATGTTGATTACGAGTAAACAAGACCATAAATTGATAGAAGAAGAGAAGAAGAAAAACTGTTGTGAGGGTGTTCTTTATTCCATCCCCAATGACAGGACACATAATGCGTCCTCTGCTCAATTGGTTATGTGAACAGTGCCCTTACCTTTCATCTAATTGTCTTTGTAGCTTGTTATCCCTTTTCCCCCATTTAAAATGGACTGGGGGGAGGTGTCTGGTAGCTGTTGAAACCTGCACAAAGCAACGCATTTTCTCATTAGTTCAACAACATTCATACCTAGTGGTAGTACCTCTATTAATATTGCTACTTTACAAGTTTTTCCTAAAAAACAAGACAAAATTCACATCTGTTCTGATTGGTAACTCACTACTCCATGTTTAGTATTACTGGATAATGTTACAGACCCATAATTCCCTGACTGGCCAGAGCTAATAATTAGAAAATGTCACAGCATTAGTGAGACATTCTACCACAATCTTATGTTTATTTCATTTGGATTCAACTATTAAAAACTTTCCAGAGGAGCCATGTAGGTTATCATGCATTTATGGACTATTAAATCTGCAGTGCCTGTGTGTTTTCCACA
>JBHNNM010000878.1:0-879 GCA_048563625.1 Gammaproteobacteria bacterium
ATGCTTTTGTCTTTATTAACCGTCGTAAAACTCAAATTAAAATTCTCTATTTTGAGCATAGTGGTTATTGTATCTGGAGCAAACATCTGGAACAGGGACAATTTCATTATGGTGTCCATAATACCGCTTCGTGGGTGCCCGTTGATGTCATTTCGTTACAGATGATTTTAGACGGTATTGAATGCTCTGCTTTACGTCGTTACAAACGTTATAAAATGTCATATAAAGCATCACAAAAACCACCTTAAGACATTGTTTTATGGTATAATTTACCTCATGAATACGGTTACAAAACAAGCGGTATCGGTTGAGCAATTCACTCAAATACTGGAAGAAAATCAGCGTTTGAAACAAGAAAACAACTGGTTTAAACAACAGTTATTTGGCCGTAAATCTGAAAAACGACGGGTGGATCATGCTCAGCAGCCGTCTTTATTTGAATCCTCGTCTTCCTCAGACTCATTACCCGCCCCGAAAGAAACCATTACTTACCAGCGACGTAAAACCAAATCACGTAATGATAATTGTGTGACTGAGCAGGGCTTGCGTTATGATGATACGGTTCCGGTGGAAGTCATTGAACTGTCTGCTCCCGAACTGCAGGGTAAGCAGGCACATCAATATGAGATCATTGATACCAAAGTCACTCATCGTCTCGCTCAACGCCCGGGCAGTTATGTGGTTCTGGAATACCGTCGTCCTGTGCTCAAACACAAAGCAACTCAAACCTTAAGCACCCCTGCAGCACCGGCATCGGTATTAGAAAACTCCATCACTGATGTCAGTTTGCTGGCGGGTCTGTTGATAGATAAATTTGTGTATCACATGCCTTTGTATCGTCAGCATCAACGTTTGAAACAATCTGGTATTACCGTCAGC
>JBHNNM010000879.1:0-879 GCA_048563625.1 Gammaproteobacteria bacterium
TCCTGAACGGGATAAGTCTACTGGACTTTATCAGTTTGGTGTAGAACCTAATTATGGAATTTCATCCTGATGGGTAAATCATTGAAACGAAATGATAAAATCATTAAAGACATACCTATGATCAATTATTCAGTCTGTTTTTTATTTAGTAATACCCCTGACTCTCATATCGATATTTGTATTTAAAAATTTTAAATTAATAGGGAGAGATAACAATGATTAACAAAAATTTTAAGCGCTTGTTCATTTTACTTTTAGGTTTTATTGTACTATCCAGTACCTGTCAGGCAGAAACGGTCAGTGTTAATTTTGATAATGAAACTGCCGGTGCTCCAGCGAAGTTATTCAGCTCGTTTGTAGGCAACTGGTATATTGCAAAAGATGGAGCTAATACGGTTTATGCGGTGGATGAGAGGGACTATGTCAGCAGGTATTGCGGATTAAGGCAAAAGCCCTGTACGGCGAACGCTATGCGGAGTTTCTGGATAATCTGAATGCCTACAAATATTTTCCTTTAACTATTTATCAGGGAACTGAAAACTTTAGCGACGGTCTTTTAAGTGTTGATTTTAAAACAATCAGTGGACGCATTGATCAGGCCGCCGGTATCGCCTTTAATATCCAGCCTAATGGTGATTATCTGGTAATAAGAGCAAACCCTCTGGAAAATGATCTGGTTGCTTTTAAAATGGAACGAGGTGAGCGCTCGGTGGTACAGTGGATACGTAATGTACCCACACCATCATTAAAATTGCATCATCTTAAAGTGCTTATTAAAGATGATCAGGTTGAAGCCTATCTGAATAATAAACGCTATATTGCCTTTAAATTCAATAAAAAAATTGACGGTAAAATTGGCTTATGGTCAAAGGCAGACTC
>JBHNNM010000880.1:0-878 GCA_048563625.1 Gammaproteobacteria bacterium
GACCCCTCCCCTTGAGGGAACTTCACTCCACCGACGAAACATTAGCGTGGAGAGACCCTGGGGGATCTTGAGCCTGTTTACAGCCTGTTTACCATTATGGGTGAAATCATCCCGTCAGAGTAGCTGTCACGTGTCACATACACAGGACTTAAGAGCATGCATTCTCAGCAGACAATGCAGCCCTGCTAGAAAGAAGAAAACCAGAAAGAAGAAAAGCACGACAGAAGACGCATGAAAAAAATCCATGAATAAAATAAGAAAAATGAGCCCTCAGAAAAGCTGAAATCAACAGAATCACTAAAGAGAGAAAGGAATAAGAACAAACCCCCCAAAAGAACGAATTATACGAAAACGGCCCTGCAAATTGTCAAGAACGGAGACACTGAAGATAGGAAGGCCAAAGAACAAGCCCGAGCTGAAAAAGCTAACAACTGAACGGATCCGAGCTCTGCAAACTGCTCAGAAGACAACCCCTCAAGAAAAGAGCTGGGTGGAAGATGGCTCAGGTAAAGAGCGTGAAGAAGTCGAACTCAGAAGAGAGGAAGGAGCCCTACATCAGAGAAAGCAGTCATACTAAGTAGTAAAAGGAGTATAACGACTAAGAAGAATAGCTGGGTAGACAAAGACCTAACAAAAAGCCCTAAAAAGAAGTGTTTTGAAGAGAACGGAGCTGTATATAATCCTATAAAGAAAAGAACTACTAAGAACTGGGTAGGAGAAGACATAAGCAAATTACCTATCAAAAAAATAAAATGACAAAATAAAAATAAATCAAGGAGACAGTCAAAATGTCATGTCTTTGTAAAGCAGGTCTGTTTTTCTTACGGTGAATTACCGCGGACCCCTCCCCTTGAGGGAACTTCACTCCACCGACGAAA
>JBHNNM010000881.1:0-877 GCA_048563625.1 Gammaproteobacteria bacterium
AGATAGTTCTTGGCATGGTAAGTGTTCTTGTATGTTGATTTTTCACAAAACCATTATACTTGTTTAACAAATACCATGCTGCCTATTTTTTAACCACAAAAGATCAACAGCCCCTAACAAAGGAATAACAATGAACAAATTATTATTGACAGCAGCAGCCAGCACCTTGGTTCTGACAGCCTGTACTAATGAATATACACCTTCAGAACAGGCTAATGGTGAAGAATTTTTTAAGGCGGCCTGTATAAGCTGCCATAAGCCCATTGAAGGCAAGGATACGATTTATTATGAACTGTCAGCCGATAAAATGAATCAGGCTTATATTGAAGCCAAAATTACCGAAGGCAGCTTAATGATGCCCAAATTCCCCAATCTGACCGGAGAAAACCTGTCAGCGGTCAGTCAGTATGCTCTTGAGCATTCAGCTGATAAAAAATAACTGTCTATCCCACATTACTGGGCCGTATCCTGCTGTCCCGTACCTTTCAGGCAAAATAAATTTTTAAGCCGTTCTTTTAATCAGTTCAAAGTTTTTATTCTGATCCCTGTTTTAATTCCTTCCTGCCTTGCTAAAAAACTATTCTGGTTTATGCTTTAATTAATTCAGAATAAACTTTGGCAATTAAGGAACCTGTGTTTTTATGAATATGAATAAAGATCTGGAATATCTGATTTCCGAGATCCCTATTTTTAATGAACTGGATGCTGAAGACACCCGGGTTTTAAGTAAATACCTGTTTCCCAAGGATCTGCCTCTTGGTGGCCTAGTTTGTAAAGAAGGGCAGCATGGCAGCTTTCTAAGTTTTGTGGCTTCCGGAGAACTGGAAATTGTTAAAACGCTGGAAGGTCAGGAAGTTAAAATTTCTATTATTTCCGA
>JBHNNM010000882.1:0-877 GCA_048563625.1 Gammaproteobacteria bacterium
ACTGATCAACCAATCTCTGCCTGAAACATCTGAGGAATGCACCCGCATCGCCTACTCCCTGTTGAAACCACACTTCACCAAATCCATTTGTACAAATCAGTTGCATTACATGAAAAGTCCACGTCTTTTTACCATTTTCTTGCAAATGGATTAGCATATTGTATGCTTTCTTTGTCAGTCTTTCTTCTGGTAAACGCAAGATTCTTAGCCAAAATTTTATACAACGTACAGCTGTCAGAATGAAAATAGGGAATCTGGCTAGATCTCCGAGCACCATAGCATTTGGAGTTTGGAAACCCACGTTGAGGAGTCTTTTACAAGCAAACAAATGTGCCTTTTCTATCGCATCAAATCGTTGGTACCCCCATATCTCTGATCCATACATAAGTACAGGAAGAATCTGAGCATCATATATTTTAAAGAACACCTCGCTATGTACACTGCCTAGTCTCCAAAGACATTTCAGTACTTGTGCAGTTCTTGCTTTTGCCTTTGTTGCAAGCTCATTTACTGTTTGGGTTAATGATAACTTAGTAGTAAAGTGTAGTCCCAAGTACTTATAACAGTTTACAACTTCTATAACTTCGTTTCCATACCGCCATATTTCATTTGCTCCTAAGAAGCCTCCCTTCCTGAATACAATTATTTTAGTTTTGTACATGTTGACTGTCATCGAAAAGTTATCAGCATATCGTTTCAGTAGGTTAATCTGAATCTGAAGACCTTTAACACAGTATGATGTCAAAATGACATCATCAGCAAAGAGCATTATTAAAATCTGTATTATATCCGGAGTAAGTTGTACCCCATACAATCCATTTTTGGCGACATCAAGCGCTAATTCGTTGATGAAAAACGAGAACAAAGTTGGAGACAA
>JBHNNM010000883.1:0-876 GCA_048563625.1 Gammaproteobacteria bacterium
TCATGGAAGACCTGAAATCCAGAGCCCCATTCTGGAAAAAAGAACAACTAAATACTGGAAAAAACCGCTGGGTAGAAAAAAACACCAAGGGCTATTAAGCTCTTTCTGAACGCTGAACGCTAAAGATACTGCCTCCACGACTCCGGCCGCTGATCCCGACAGTCACACAGTTTCTTCTTCCGGGTAGTCAAATAAACCACATCACTTTTATGTTTATTATGCACCTCTTCAATCTGGCGCTCCTGCTTGTTATTTTCGCGGGAGGCTTCCTCACAATAAAAAACAATACTGCGTTTTATTTTGGCCAAAATGGAATTGTCCAGGTGAAAGCCCTCATTTTGCAGAATACTCTCAATTTCAGCCAGAGTAATACGATTTAAATCATAGGCAATTTTAATGCACTCATGACTCAGGGCATGAGATATCAGTACACCGGGCAGATCATTAACAGAAAAGACCGCCGCATGAGCCTGTTCAGGATTAGAATGAATAGCACAGAAGTGAATTTCACGGTGCTTAATAAGCTGGTGATGCATATTTCCCCCTCAGAAACACTCAAGACAGGACATTTTTATTTTTATTTAATCAGAGTACTGGTTTTATAATGGAAAATAAAGCCTTTAACCCATAAAAACCTTACAATTATTCTATGATTTATCAACTGGAAAACCCATAGCAAATAACCCTTATAAACTAAGGACTACTCCTAGGTATGTCGCCGGATAGAAAAAACACCAAAAGCTACCACGATCTTTCTGAACGCTGAACGCTAAAGCATCTGCCCCATACTAACTCTATCCACCCGATTCAAATCTTTCACCGTCCGCATATTTCTAAACCCATACTCTTTCAATAACCCCTGTACCGCTTCTGCCT
>JBHNNM010000884.1:0-874 GCA_048563625.1 Gammaproteobacteria bacterium
ATTGTGCCTTTTTGCCCTGTTAATGGAGCAATTGCTTTCCTGCGTTTATCCCTTTTGCAAAGAATATGTATCGTCTTATGGTGCTTATTTAGTGTTATTTCATTGACTCTCTGGCCACCCCCAGTCCCAAAATAGTGGGTGAGATGTTGATACTCATATTACCTATTGCTTATAAAGCTGTCAGAAGCTTTATATTTCAACAGGTTTTGTGAGTATTAGCATCTTTCTTCACTCATCAGAGCGGAGAAGAGCCAAGCTGCTATTTTATATTTGTTTAATAACAATCACTTATAAAACACATTCAAAGGATGTTAAAATTAGCCAATCAAATCTTCAAGGTTTTATTTTACCATCATAGGTATGATCTTTAGGAATTGAAATGAAGCCAATTTGATGATCAAATAGTTGTTATTTAGGCAATTATTCATCAACAAAAAGGCTTCAAATGAAAATTACCACATTATCAAAAAAACTAAAAGTCGTATTGAGTGAAAAGAAACTTAATAAACTGGGCAAAAACATTGGTTTTTCCCAACGATTAAGACAGATAGTCCCTTTTCAGCTTGTAGTGAGTATGATTACAGCTATGGGTGATAAAGAGACAAGGCATTTTTCGGAAATTCATCGTTACTTTAACCAGTTAACGAATAAAAATGTCCGTTATAAGCCCTTTCATAATCAATTAGCCAAGCCTGAATTTGCGCAATTGATGAGAGATGTTGCAGATAAAGTTTTTAATCACTGGGTAAATACAAAACTAAAGTTTAGAGCGACAGCTTACCCTTGAGTGCCCTGTTTCGCTCACCCGTTCTTTAACAATTTGTTTGTAACCAGCTGTTTTGAAGTTGTTTTTATAACAAATCTTCAAATCGCC
>JBHNNM010000885.1:0-874 GCA_048563625.1 Gammaproteobacteria bacterium
GACAGAGTCAGGAGATGCCACGTGCAAGTAATTAACGCAGACATGTTTATAATCTAACCTGCTAGCGTTCTCAGTTGGGGGCGGGGATAGCTCAGTGGTTAGAGCACCGGACTCGTGATTGAAAGGTCGCGGGTTCGAATCCCTGCAGGAGCGGCGGGAGAATTTTCTTCTCCAGGGTCGACTTTCTGTGCTGACTCTTATTTCGGTATCCGTTCCACCCCCGTGTTACCACAGTAGCACGTAAAAAATCCCGGTCATTCTGCCAAAAGCGGTGCAGGTGGCAGGTTACAGCTAAACACGCATACACCTTACGTATGTGGATTTTATTGAACCGTGCTTCGGCATTGGTCACAACTTGTCCCTAATATGTCAAATGACATCTGAGGACATTAAGCATCAACTCATCATCAACAGACAACCAGAAGCCTTATGGTTTCTGTGGACGTTAAGCACCATGTTTACTTAGACAACCAGTGCGTTTCAAACATTTGAGAGGTACGGAACGTCCCGTCGCTCCACATCTAACTCGATTATCTTTAGACAGAGGGCATAACAGAGTCCAAAATTTGGCACTGAAGTAACTTACTATCGCATCTAATGTATCTATCGTATTCAATAGACCACAAGACAATGGTGTTACATGCAAAATAAGGAAAATAGATTTGAATGGAAGAGAAAAAGGGCGGAGCTGCTGCACGTCAGTTATGTATAAATAGCAACACACGTGTTCGTCAAGACATGCATGCTCATGGTATGCGCGAAAAATATCACACAGTAACAGAAGCGAAAAAGAAAACGTCGCCTACCTTTACAACCACCTGTGTGCGAGGTATGGAGTGTCAGGTGGATAGGGATAGAGCCCTCTAACTAATTT
>JBHNNM010000886.1:0-873 GCA_048563625.1 Gammaproteobacteria bacterium
TTAATAATAATGAACTGGAACTTTTTGTACAGCCAAAAGTAGATGTTCAAAAGAACTGGGTTAGCGGTGAAGTCCTGGTCAGGTGGAGACACCCCGAACGAGGTTTATTACCGCCAAGTGCATTTATTCCTGTTGCTGAACAGTCTAATTTAATTACTGAACTGGATTACTGGGTAATATCAACCACAATAAAAAAGCTTGCTACTTTTTATACACGTTTACCAGAAACGTTTACAGGTATATCGGTTAATCTGTCAGAACCACTAATGATGCAGAAAGGCTTTATCCAGGATATTAAAACTCTTTGTATGGAAGCAGCTATTGAACCAGCTATGATTGAATTTGAAATCACAGAAAGGCTCTTACTTAGTGATCATATCAGTGCGTCAAAAATCATTGATGATTTACGTCAGATGGGTAGTCGTTTTTCTATTGATGATTTCGGAACAGGCTGTTCTTCTTTACGTTATTTACAGAGACTACCACTGGATAAACTTAAAATTGATAAATCTTTCGTTGATAGATTACCAAATCACACCGGTGATGTTGCTCTGGTTGAAACCATTATTAATATGGCGAATAACCTATCCATGAAGCATGTTGCCGAAGGAGTTGAAACTCAACAGCAGTATGATTTTCTGGTAGCAAGAGGATGCAATGAATTCCAGGGTTATTTATTTTCTAAACCTATCCCCCGGAATGATTTTTTTGGACAAATAGTTGATTAAATATTAGAACTACTCAGCATAATTGGCTCTTCTCCGCTCTGATGAGTGAAGAAAGATGCTAATACTCACAAAACCTGTTGAAATATAAAGCTTCTGACAGTTTTATAAGCAATAGGTAATATGAGTATCAACATCTCACCCAGTA
>JBHNNM010000887.1:0-872 GCA_048563625.1 Gammaproteobacteria bacterium
GGATGAAACAATAGTGTGTAGAGACCCTTGGGGATCTTTAGTCTTTTCACGACCGGTTTCTGATTACGAATGAATTCACCCTTTCAGAGGCTGTAGGTGGCACAGACATACATGTATGTGGCGTCTTTGTGAAGCAGGTCGTTTTTCTTACGGTGAATCACCGCGGACCCCTCCCCTTGAGGGAACTTCACTCCACCGATGACACAATAGTGTGGAGAGACCCTGGGGGATCTTGAGCCTGTTTACGACCTGTTTCTGATTATCAGTGAATTCACCCTTCCAGGGGCTGTAGGTGACACAGACATACATGTATGTGGTGTCTTTGTGAAGCAGGTCGTTTTTCTTACGGTGAATCACCGCGGACCCCTCCCCTTGAGGGAACTTCACTCCACCGACGTCACAATAGTGTGGAGAGACCCTGGGGGATCTTGAGCCTGTTTACGACCTGTTTCCTATTACGAGTAAATTCACCCTTTCTGAGTCTGTAGGTGACACAGACATACATGTATGTGGCATCCTTGTGAAGCAGGTCATTTTTCTTACGGTGAATCACCGCGGACCCCTCCCCTTGAGGGAACTTCACTCCACCGATGAAACAATAGTGTGGAGAGACCCTGGGGGATCTTGAGCCTGTTTATGACCCGTTTCTGATTATGAGTGAATTCACCCTTCCAGAGGCTGTAGGTGACACAGACATACATGTATGTGGCATCCTTGTGAAGCAGGTTGTTTTTCTTACGGTGAATCACCACGGACCCCTCCCCTTGAGGGAACTTCACTCCACCGACGTCACAATAGTGTGGAGAGACCCTGGGGGATCTTGAGCCTGTTTACGACCTGTTTCCTATTACGAGTAAATTCACCCTTTCAGA
>JBHNNM010000888.1:0-872 GCA_048563625.1 Gammaproteobacteria bacterium
TCAACCATTATTGAAATTGAAGGAGAAAGTTACCGAAGAAAAAATAAAGGAAAATAAACAGGCACTCAACCGGCCATCGTAATTGTCGTTAAACCGGACAAGATAGTTGACGCGGGACAGGGTATCTTTTGCAGGCAAAGAATAGAAGTAATAGTAAGAGGATAGTCGATAATATCTGAATAATAAATATAAGGCCAGTAAGCATTTATACAAATAAATACGTTTTGACATAATATATATTATGCGAAGATGGGTTTTGTACAGTAAAAAAATAGCCCGGACTTTTGTGTCCTTATCCTTTTACATGAAAAAAATTATCATTTTTGGAATTGCTTAAGCATATGATTTATTGATGTTTTATTTTAAAGGTATGTTCTTTTAGTATTAGTAAATACAAAGATTATGATTAAGTTGATTAAATGGTGGTTAATTATTATTAAAGCGCTCTCTCGTGAATTCTGTAAGTGAATTAAGGTCTAACTACTGTACTTTTTACGAGAAACAGTTCTTACTGATTAGCTCATCTACGCCTCAACGGTAAGCTCATTAGCAATAAGCTCTGGCTGTTTTAGAACGCTTTCTGTTGCCAGCTTTTGCATATCAGGTGGATATCCATACTGCCGTAGAGTTCGTTTGATAATTACTTTCAGTTTGGCTCGCACGCTCTCTTTAATTGTCCAGTCTATCGTGGCATTTTGTTTGACCCGCTCGGTTAAGACCACTGCAAGCTCCCTTAATTTGTCATGTTGCATCAGTTCTTTAGCACTTTTATTATCCGCGACCGCCGTATAAAAAGCATACTCAAATTCGGTCAAGCCAAATTCGTTTGCCTCATGATCCATGCTGATAATTTCTTTGCTTAACTTAATTAG
>JBHNNM010000889.1:0-869 GCA_048563625.1 Gammaproteobacteria bacterium
CAGTCCGTGTACCTCAATCCGGGTGAGACGGGCCAGGCCCGTGTCGGTGATGTGCGGCATGGCCTCCAGGCCGTAGGTCAGTCGCGAGCGCACCAGGCACCGTACCAGACTGACGAGGGTCTTTGGGGAGTTAGCCCAGGGCTGCGCGCTGAGGGCTTTGATGAGGTTGAGGGCGCGAGAGGCGTTCCTCGCGTTGTTGTCCACCTGTAGATTGGTCCGCCCTTGGCGACTGAAGCTCACGCCCAGGTACTTGACGTTCTTGGAAGCGAAGATACAGTCATCGTTGATCCTGACATGTAGATTCCTGTTGAGGAGATTGTTTGTGTGGAACGGGATGAATACAGTTTTGGGGATGGACAAGGTAAACCCGTTCTCCCTCATAAACCGTACCACCCCGTCCACCGCCGCCTGAAACAATTTCATGAACCGCTTGACCGTGGTGCTCTTCTCCAGGAACAGACGCCGGATGTGTGTGTCCAACCATATAGCCAAGTCATCGGCGTACATGGTTATGACCACCTTCCCAGTCACTGCCGTGACGACGTCGTGGACCATGATGTTGAAGAGTAGCGGCGCAATGACAGAACCCTGTGGGACACCCATACTCACTGTTTTCACAGCGGACATGGCCCCTTTCCATCGGACCTGCATCGAGCGCCCGGATAAAAACGTCTTGATGTAGTCGTACATCCTACCAGATATGCCTATTTTCTGGAGTTTCTGCAGAAGCTTGGCGTGCCAGACCTGATCGTAGGCTCGAGAAACGTCGAAAAAACAAGACAAGAGGACCTTCCTCTTCCCTAACGCCCTCCCGACGTGTTCTCCCAGCTTTACCAGATGATCCGTGACACCCCGCCCCCGTCGGAAGC
>JBHNNM010000890.1:0-868 GCA_048563625.1 Gammaproteobacteria bacterium
CAGGGGTATCTGGGTGTTCGTCTTGGACCCAGGATCCTCAGAACGGAAACGGCAGGTTTAACCGCACTGAGTGTGGTGCAGTTATTATGGGGTGATTTATCCTGAATGAATTTTCTAATTACATTACCTGTTCTGTCATAACTATTCTTCTGTCATAACACGGGAAACCTGTTGTTCCAGGTAGTCAATACGGGGAATAATGTACTGCTCACCGTCAAGTTTAATATGCACCACCTGCTCATCTTTAAGATCTGAAGGTGCCACCCGGCTTTCATCCACCAGTGAGAGACTGGGAATAGACTAGCAGCCAAGGGCTATAAAAGGCGCACAACCTTTATTGTCCGGGGCATTAAGGATAATCACCCGGCGATAGTTCTGTGGTTTAGAAGCCTGCGGGTTCATAATCCGCTCAAATATCACTACCGGAATTTCCTGTTCACGCCAGTTCATCATACCGGCAAACCATTCCGGTGCACCCAGACGAGGTTCAATTTTGCCCATCTCGGTCACTTCGGCCACCAGAGCATTGGGTAAAATCATTTTATAACTGAAAAAATTCAGTGTCAGACAGCGAACCTGGGCATCCAGATTGATATTGCCGCCAGATTTGTGCGCTTCGACACCCTGGATAACTTTACTTTCCTGGTTCATATTTTTCTCTTTACCTCTGCTGAGCTGAGTATTTTATCTGCGTTTTTTATACCCTCACCCTGACCCTCTCCCTGAGGGAGAGGGAATGGAAGGATAGATACTAGGGGCTGTTGATCTTTTGTGGTTAAAAAATAGGCAGCATGGTATTTGTTAAACAAGTATAATGGTTTTGTGAAAAATCAACATACAAGAACACTTACCATGCCAAGAACTATCT
>JBHNNM010000891.1:0-867 GCA_048563625.1 Gammaproteobacteria bacterium
AGAGTAAAGCGACTTATGAGAACATACAAACAGTTGACACAGGAACAAAGATACTACATTTTTCAACTAAATAAAATGGATTTCACTCAGGCTGAAATTGCCCGGCAAACCGGAGTTAATAAATCCACAATAAGCCGGGAGCTTAAGCGCAATACAGGGCAACGGGGTTACCGCCCAAAACAGGCGCATAAAAAAGCGGTTGAACGGCGAAAGCTTGCTTCTAAAGCCGTTAAAATGACGAGGGCTTTAATTGAGGTTATTGAGGAGAAATTATCTCAGCAGCAATGGAGCCCGGAACAGATATCCGGCTGGTTGTTAAGAGAAAATAGCACTGCTATTAGTCATGAGCGTATTTATCAGCATATATGGAATGACAAAAAGCAAGGTGGCGATTTATACCAGTATTTAAGGTGTCAGGGAAAGAAATACCAAAAACGCAGAAGCAATGGCAAGCGTAGTCGCGGGCAGATAGTTAACGGGGTTTCTATTGATAAACGTCCCAGACTCGTTGATGATAAAAAACGGGTTGGTGACTGGGAAATCGATACCGTCATTGGTAAAGGCCATAGTGGTGCTTTAGTAACAATTGTGGAAAGAAAAACACTCTACACCTTAGTGGCTAAAGTGAATGGTAAACGTGCAGACTGGGTAACTCAGGCGACAATCCAGCTATTGAAGCCATTTAAAGACAGGCTTCATAGTATTACAGCAGACAATGGAAAAGAATTTGCTTATCATGAACAGATTAGTAAAGCACTTGATACTGCATTTTATTTCGCCCACCCATACTCCTCCTGGGAGCGTGGCCTTAATGAAAATACGAACGGTTTGATCAGACAATATTTTCCTAAAAATACAGATTTTAAA
>JBHNNM010000892.1:0-867 GCA_048563625.1 Gammaproteobacteria bacterium
AAGAACGCTTTGAATTTTATTCGATTTTCAAACAAAGTATCCAGACAGAGAAGTATATAGACATTTTGCAGTTACGGTGTTTCCGAGAAGCTTATATTAAATTCAGATTTGGTATATCGCCGATATTAGTGCACAGGCTGAGATACAGAAATGACATTATTCCGAGAGACTTATTGTGCCCTGTATGCAAGGATGAAATAGAGGATGAGTCGCATGTTCTTTTTTCGTGTAAAGCATATGAGGATTTCAGAAAAGACGTGTCGTGGTTTAATGGATCACACACGGCAGCGGTTGCTGATGTTTCTCACGTTATGTCAGCTGATAACGAGAGGAGTATTTGGGAAGTGTCCCGTTTTTTGTACAAAGTTTTGCAAAGGAGAAACGACATTGTAACTTTGCAAACTGACGCATGAAATACATGTGAATGCTGAATGCTGGATGAACTGATTTGATGTAGTATTGTTTATCTCATTGACTAACCGGTGGAGTTAGCGAGTGTATGGAGACTCGCTAACCTGGCGTGTTCATGTATTGATTAATTCGTGGAGTAAAGGACTAAGCGAGCAAATGCATAATCTGACTGATAGATACCCGGACTGCTGTAATTATTGGCTAATTAGTAGACTGAGTGTGTGAATGTACAATCTGATTGATAGGTAGCCTGCTTTATACATCAGGTGAGTGGGTGCCGAATGAGTGACTGACTGACTGCACAAGCGAAAGTGACTTGATGGATGAATGGACTGTTGTACTTTTGATGATTTGGGATAAACTGAGCGGGCCAATTCGAGATATAATTGACCAAAGTCAGTGATTACCGATTGGTCAGTGTATTGGCTGAGTGTCTGACTGACCTTATAAGCGAGC
>JBHNNM010000893.1:0-866 GCA_048563625.1 Gammaproteobacteria bacterium
CCATTTTTTCCAATGCTTTTAGCTGTACTTATGATTTTTTCAATTACACCATCGGCGATATTCAGTAAATATCATAAATACAACCTGGTTAAGTTGCACTTATGAGTTGAATCTAAGTTACCTATCAATCTATCCATGCGCTTTATATCATGTTTGGTGCTGGTGACAGAATTTTCTCTTAAATTCCTCCCCAAACTGGTCACACTAATTTGATGGTGGCTTACACCTGATAAAACTCCAGCCATTAAGGCATTTAAACGGGTTTTATGGATATCAGGGCAAGTTTTTTCTAACATTTTATGTAATAATTTAGCGGCTTTCATGGTGTTCTTTTGATTTGTTTTTTGGTCGAAACAAATTTGATCATATTTCACCATGAAAGTCGATCTTGTTTAAACCTCGAATTTTCTAATAAATTCGTGGGGATACATCAGCTTTTAGCGATTATAAAATTTTAAGAGACGTGGACAAATGGCTGTAAAAAAGACTAAAACCAAAACAACTGATGATGTATTGCTGATTTTGTGAAAATCGGTACAGAAGGTGCTTTCTCAGACAACTAAAACGGATATTCAGTATTCGCCGACGGTACAGAAAATAACCAAAACCTGTCTGAAGCCGGATATTGGCTGTTTTGTGTTGTTTGAAGGGGCTTTTTCCGGGCTGGTGATTATTAATATGTCGGCCGGTGCGGCGGTAGAGATTTACAGTAATTATATGAAACAGATGGGTTTTAAGGATAATGAAAGGTTGTTCTCCGCTTTAATGAGTGAGATTTTGTCCAAAATAGAACATGCTCTGCTCATCAGGAATGGAGGTTTGCCTGATTTTTAGTTTAAAATATTCGGTATCCCGAATCCCTCTGG
>JBHNNM010000894.1:0-861 GCA_048563625.1 Gammaproteobacteria bacterium
AATGGACAATGCCCATCAGAAATTGGAAAGCAGCAATGTATCGATTTATAATCGAGTTTGAGGAGCAGTTGGCTCCTTATATTTAAATAAGAGCGGATACACAGTTTAATTTACACTGTCCAACCGCCAGATATAACCAGCCCTCATCGCTTGCAATATAGGTGATATCACCTACATAGTAGCGGTCAGGCTTTGTAACATTAAACTGACGGTCTAACAGGTTATCTGCAATCGGCTTATTATGGGAGGAGTCTGTTGTTACCCTGAATTTCTTCCTGGTTTTACAGTAAAGTCCTGCCTTTTTCATAAGGCGGATAATTCGCCGACGACTCACCTGAAATCCCTGTTCTGACAGCTTCCGTTTGAGGCGACGGCTGCCATAAGTAGCACGACTTTGCTTAAACAAGCTCTTCAGCCTTTCTGTCAGTGTTTCATTTTCTTCTTCCCGGGCAGTTTTAGGGGCTACCAGCCAGTCATAACAGGCACTGCGTGATACTGACATAAACCGGCATAATTCTGCTACAGGATAATCTACAGAGTGTTGCTTTATCCAGGCATATTTCACTCGCTTTCTCTGGCGAAATATGCCGTCGCTTTTTTTGGCAGGTCACGCTCCCGGGTTACCCTGGCCAGTTCTTTTTTCAGACGCTTTACTTCATCGTAAATATGCTCATCTGTTCGTGTTTTGTTCTGTTTTTCTTTGCCTGGACGGGTATATTTGCTTATCCAGGTATGTAAGCTATTAATGTTTACGTCCAGTTCTTTGGCGACTACTGAAACCGGCTTTTCTGACTCGATGGCCAACTGTACTGCCGATTCTCTGAATTCCGGGGTATAGCTCTTTGCTTGTCTTGTTTTATC
>JBHNNM010000895.1:0-861 GCA_048563625.1 Gammaproteobacteria bacterium
CTAGTTTGAAGACATATCGTATTCTGAAAAATATAAAATAGGGAGTCAGCAAGTGCGGAAATCAATTCTTGCATGTACTGTATCAGTGTTAATGTCGCCAATGGCCGGCTGGGCTTTAGGTCTGGGAGATTTACAGGTTAATTCAACCTTGAACCAGGCTCTGAAAGCAGAAATAGAACTGCAATCTGCTACCAAAAAAGATCTTGAATCTCTGCATGTTGGGCTGGCATCCCGTAAAGCTTATTCCCGTTCAAATATAGAATTCAGTGATTACCTGAAAAAGTTTCACTTTAAGGTGATACAGAAAAACGGTAAAAATTATATTTCTATTACCACGCGTAAACCGTTTAAAGAGCCGTTTGCCAATTTCCTGGTAGAAGCCAGCTGGGGTTCAGGGCGATTACTGCGTGAATACACTATGCTTGTGGATCCGCCGGAGTTTGTAAAAGCTAACTCCCAGGCACCTTCTGTTGCAACGACTTCCAGTGTAGCGCAGGTTAAGCGCAGTTCCGGTTCTTCTTCGTCCGGCACAGTAAAACGTTCACACCCTCAACCGTCTTATTCCGGCAGCACCGGTGAGTTGGTTTACGGGCCTACCCAGAAAAATGATACATTATGGTACATTGCCAAAAAAATGGCTCCAGCCAATGTTTCTATTGATTAGATGATGATGGCTCTGTTAAGAGACAATCCTGATGCCTTTGTGGAAAATAATATCAATAACCTCAAAGCAGGTTATGTAGTTCAACCTGAATAATACTGTTTTAAGCCTGACCTCAAGCCAGGTTTAACGCGGCTGATGTTCCGCTTTGATAAAACACCCCATCAAACCGGAAATAATTTTGAGCCACAAAAGCCGGA
>JBHNNM010000896.1:0-859 GCA_048563625.1 Gammaproteobacteria bacterium
TTGAAAAATCGTTTACGGTTATGGCTGACCAGAGAAATCTACTTCTACTTTAAAATGAGACATGACCTCAACCATCCAATTAAACAGGGGTAATAATTGTTCATAATACTGCATACACCAGGGGATAAATTCAGCACTGAATAACTGTTTAGGCAGAGGCATCTGAAACCAGCATTTTAAGCCCTTGTAACGAATTAAATCTGCATTAATCAGTTCATCCGGGTTCTTATGACTAAAGCCTCTGGGCAATCGTTTTAACTGCTCTCCGTGCATAATAATCCCGTTTTGTTTCAACTTTGTCATAATATCGTGTATTTGCTGATCCTTGCCTGTTTGTGCGCATTGTTCACGCCAGGCCTGCAGGTATTCAGGGGTAAAATGGTTAATTCCCACACCAATCTGAATATATTCCGGCCTGAATGCCAGGTAAAACCCCGGACAACGGGTTCGCTTTAACATGCCCTGCCAGAACAGGTAGGAAATATGGGTTTTATAAGGGGTTTTATCCTTGCTGAAACGGGCATCACGGGAAAACCGGTATATTGAACCATTCACCTTGGGCACGAGATTAATACCCGGAGCGATTTCCTGCAAGACGCCTCCCAGAGCTTCAACCAGATCTCTTGAGATTTCCAGAATTTCCTGTTGATAAAAATCGTAATGTTCATCAAACCATTTTTTATTATTGTTTTGTTTGATGTCTTCAAGAAACTGGATGACTTGCGGGTTAAAGCCGTTGAACTGGGGCATTGAGAGTCCTGGTTGGGAGCTGGATGGGTATTTTAGCATTTTCATGGAATTAGGGTTAAGTGTTAAGTGTTAAGTGTTAAGTGTTAAGTGTTAAGTGTTAAGTGTTAAG
>JBHNNM010000897.1:0-858 GCA_048563625.1 Gammaproteobacteria bacterium
TTTTTTGATAATGTGGTACTTCTCATTTGAAGCCTTTTTGTTGATGAATAATTGCCTGAATAACAACTATTTGATCATCAAATTGGCTTCATTTCAATTCCTAAAGATCATACCTATGAATCCACTTTAGCTTTAGGAAACATTGAAACATATTGACTGGGCAGCCACATCTCTCCATAACTTATATGTTCAATCAGTTTATTTACAGACATATCCAGCGGTCCAAACTCATGAATAATATTTTTTAGGTCACAGCCTTTGCCAATGCAATAGTAGCTGTCTATTTCCCCATCTGATTTTTTTATATAAACATCAATAGAATCTATTTTAAAGATAGTATTCCACTCATCCATGGTTCGGGTAATCATCAGGTTGTTTTTTAAACTGGCCTTGTGCAGAGCAATGATTTCATTTTTCTCATTATCGCTCAATTTTATAAAACCTGTTCTGGTATAGTGTATTGAGAAACGGCTAACAGGAAGATTTAAACTTAACTGTCCTCCCGCCGGGTAAAAACCGAATTTTTTATATAAACCTGACACCGTGCTCCAGAGTAAAAAAATAGCAACTTTATTGATTTGTTGCTTTAGAATTCGTTCCATTAACAGCCTGAAAAATCCTCTTCCTCTAAAAAAAGGATGAGTAACTGCACCACCAATAAGTGCGACAGGTATATTAAAAGTATCCGTTCCTATATTTCTTAAACTAACAGCCAGATGAGCCAATACTTCATTGTTATCATTCACTATAATATGACAGTTTTGATGATTGTTTTTATTCATTAACAGCATAAAATCCATTGCATAACTATAATTACTATCATAGTTAAAACCTGACTCAATAAGTGCTATAACCTGA
>JBHNNM010000898.1:0-855 GCA_048563625.1 Gammaproteobacteria bacterium
CGACGGCCAGGAAGCTAGGCACCTGCTGCTGAGGACTGCTCCACGTCGGACGCCTTCTCGCCTAGGACAGGATGTGACAGAAAACATTTGTAGATATCTTCAACAAATATTGCAACATCGCACGGAAACAATCCGCTTTCTAACAACCTCCACAATAACCTTTAACTGCCTGGCTTCAGCAGCTCCCCAGGCTGACTCCTGGCGACTCGGACACGTGGAGCCTGATGGTGTCGTTATCGCGGACATTGCAGGTCAGGCCCTAGACATCTGTCTCCACGGTCCAGAGTCGGCGCGCAAGCACGGCATGGTAAAGACATTCACTCACACGTCCATTCCGATCCACCCATGCACACTACTAAAACAAAGAGCAAAACCCTCAACTCACCAAACATGACGCCTTCGTTCAGTTGTCCTCTTCTGTGCAGTGTGGCGTTGGGCGACGGTCGGGAAGCTCGGCAGATGCCCCTCTGGAATGCACCACGTCGGAGGCCTTCTCACCTAGGACAGTACTGACAGAAAACATTTGTAGATGTGTTCTACACATACTGCAACATTTCCCGACAACAATGGCCTTTCTAACAACCTCCACGATAACCCTGTCCTGCCTGGATTCAGCACCTCTCCAGGCTGAGTCCTGGTGATACGTGGTGGCTGATGTCGTTTTCGCGGATGTTGCAGGTCACGCCCTACCCATCCTTCTCCACGGTCCAGGATCTGCGCACAAGAACGGCATAGTAAAGACATTCACTCACACATCCATTCCCAAACACCCGTGCACACTCCTCGAAAACGAAAAAGAAAAAGAAAGAGCAAAACGCTCAACTGACCAAACATGATGCCTTCGTTTACTGGTCC
>JBHNNM010000900.1:0-855 GCA_048563625.1 Gammaproteobacteria bacterium
AACAACACTTTCTGAAAAGAAAGAGGAGGCAAGTAATGTCAGCGAGCAACGGGACAAAGGCTGGATACACGTAATCCGTGTACACGATACAACCCACTTAGCAGTGACAACAACACGGCAGGGCAACAGACGCTCACGAACTACCCCACACAAAGAAAGAATGAGAGGTCTCGTTAAACATCGAGACTACCCCCCTCACTCGTACATCGTAAATGAACGATATAACTCGAGAAACAAAAGGGCAAGCCAAGAGAAAAAACAGTGAATGGCAAGAACCGGTAACTAGCCCAACCCCAAACCCTAACCCAGGGAGGCCACGAAATCGCTAGTCTATTGAACTAGAACGAACAAAACTTTTTCACTTTTACATATGATGAAACAAACAAGGATAAATTGGGAAAATAAAATAAAACACCCAATAAAAGGCAGGCTCCCTGATGAGGTCTAGCCTATTGTGAAAGCTAGAGTAAACAGAACGAAAAAGACTGAAACGCCACGCACCTAACAAGATTCGAGAAAGATGAAATAACAAGCAGGAAATAAACAAAGGCCCAACTACTGACAATGGCGTCGGAGCTTCATCCTTGGAGATTCGAGCTGGAATTTTTTCCACGTCGATTACCCTGTGTCGGTTAGCCATTTTGCAGAGTGACGTAGTGCGCATATGTGCACATGATTTTAAGCGTCATGGCGATGCTTTCGGTACGTCAGAAAATACCTGTTTTTGTGCATTTATAACCCTCAGATCACAATTTCGCCTACATCATCGTTCTCAGCGAACTTTAACGGAAATCGTGTCAAAAATCACACCAAACCTTGGACTTGTCCTTAAAGCCTTACCGGAGATAAGTGAGT
>JBHNNM010000901.1:0-848 GCA_048563625.1 Gammaproteobacteria bacterium
ACATATTGCGGCCCAACCCGATTATAGTTCTGACGCCGTTTAATTCCGTGCTCTTTGGACAGTTTAACCAGATTTTCTCTGGCTTTGTTCAGGGCGGACTAAATAGAATAATGTAATTTAAATATATAGAAAGGTTATTTTATGAAAATAAATAAAAAAACAGATCCAAAATAAGCCTGCTGGGTTTAATGATTGGCATAAGCTGTATTGGCGCCATTCTGTTATCAGGCATTGGCTACCGCCTAGAGTGGTGGCATTTTAGTACAGGATTTATGATAACCGAATGGGCTGTTTATATTGCAGCACTGGGCTTTATTCTGTCACTGTTTGATTTATACAGGACCAGACCTTCAGGAACACATCGTGGTTTTATAATAAACCTGTTGGCCATTATACTCATCTTACCTATTCTTATTTTTGCTTATTACTGGGAAAATGCTTCAACGGCTTACCCACCCATTAATGATATTACAACCAATACAGAGGATCCGCCTTCTTTTTGGGAAGTCCCCAATCCAGTGGATTATCCTGGTGGAAAAACGGCAGAATTACAACACACTGCTTACCCAGATCTGCCACTCAAACTCACAAAACCAACTGATCAGGTACTTGAGCAGGCGCTTTCTATCGTTAAAAATAATAACTGGGAAGTCATTAGCACTGATAAAGAAGAAGGACAGATTGAAGCAACAGCTTCAAGTTTTTTGTATGGATTCAAAGATGATATTGTGATAGACAGTGTAAATTAAACTGTGTATCCGCTCTTATTTAAATATAAGGAGCCAACTGCTCCTCAAACTCGATTATAAATCGATACATTGCTGCTTTCCAATTTCTGATGGGCATTG
>JBHNNM010000902.1:0-847 GCA_048563625.1 Gammaproteobacteria bacterium
CAGCACACACACACACACACACACACACACACACACACACACACACACACACACACACACAATAGGGGAGAGGAATGACTCAGGGTTAAATATGAATGAGCCCATACAGGGTTTGTTTCGGAGAGGAAAGGGAGGTCATTCTATGTAGAGCGACCGAAGACGGAAAAGGCGCGGGAACCAACAGTGATTTCACCCACGGTAGCAACTGTCACTGAGCCATGCCTTTTGCTAACAATCAGTTGAGACCGCAGCTGAGTAAAAGAGAGGAAGTAACTGTAAGTTTGAATCCTTTAAGGCATAGATACAGGGCATACTGAACACTATCTCGCACACACTTTCAGTCGGCTGTTAACTCTTCAGTCCTTGGTCTCAACTGGTGCTGTCTGCCATGACAGGGCTATTGCATGTGTGTATATGTCACCACATTACACCTACAGATCACCATGTCACCACATTACTCCTACATATCACTATGTCACCACATTACACTTACAGATCACGATGTCACCACATTACACTTACAGATCACTATGTCACCTCATTACACTTACAAATCACTATGTCACCTCATTACACTTACAGATCACAATGTCACGACATTACACTTACAGATCACAATGTCACGACATTACACCTACAGATCACTATGTCACCACTTACACTTACCGTGTCACCATATTACACCTACAGATCACTATGCCACCACATTACACTTACAGATCACTGTGTCACCACATTACACTTACAGATCACTGTGTCACCATATTACACTTACAGATCACCATCAGGATATCATTGTGGCTACAGATCACCAACATGATGTCGCACACTGGCTTACAGATCACCA
>JBHNNM010000903.1:0-846 GCA_048563625.1 Gammaproteobacteria bacterium
TTTCCCGTGACACTCCAGATGGCTGTGACTACTGCGGCGAATTTGAAGATGAAAAACACTTGATCTGCTTCTGCCCATTGTATGAAAACATTAGAGTTAAGTATCTCAGTGGCCTACTGACTGGACCGCAGTGTTACAACAACTTGTTGCGATGTGATACCATTCATACCGCAAGGAATCTTGGTGCGTTTGTATTTTATGCAATGCGCATTCGTAAACATTACGCTGAAAACATGACATCAGAAAATGAGTAGTTCAATTACCGCTTGATTTACTGTATTAGATTGTTTGTTTTGACCATGCATTATATATGAATGCTGGAAATGATAATGTACAATGTTCTCCCCTTTCCAGGGGCCGGAGGCCTAAGGAAATAAACTGTTGTCTTGTCTTGTCTTGTCTTGTCTTGTCTTGTCTTGTCTCTCTCTCTCTCTCTCTCTCTCTCTCTCTCTCTCTCTCTCTCTCTCTCTCTCTCTCTCTCACGGTCTTCCGGCCCCGGATCACCGATCACTGTGTGTGTGTTTTTCCCCCTGTTATTTCTCTCCTCAGTGGTCCTCTACCCCTTACTACTCCTAGAATTCTGGCAGCTCTCACCCTTATATACCCCTTCTATTCTTAGTGTGCGGCAGGTGGGTCGTGGGTACAAACCTGGGACTGGCAGGGGGTTGGTCTCTCTCGTCATCTGTCTGTCTCTCTGTCTGTCTGATTGGAGGTCTGTGATTTGTGTGTGTGTGCGTGCGTGCGTGCGTGCGCGCGCGCGCGCGCGCGCGTGTGTGTGTGTGTGTGTATGTGAGTTTGTGAGAGAGAGAGAGAGAGAGAGAGAGAGAGAGAGAGAGAGAGAGAGAA
>JBHNNM010000904.1:0-844 GCA_048563625.1 Gammaproteobacteria bacterium
CTGGGGCCTGACCTGCAATGTCCGCGATAACGATATCATCAGGATCCTCGTGTCCGAGTCACCAGGAGTCAGCCTGGGGAGCTGTTGAAGCCATCCAGGAAAGGGTTATTGTGGAGGCTGTGAGAAAGGGCATTGTTGTCGGGAAATGTTGGATTATGTGTTGAACACATCTACAAATGTTTTTTGTCAGTACTGTCCTAGGCGAGAAGTCCTTCGACGTGGAACAGGCCTCAGCAGCATCTGCCAAGCTTCCCGGCCGTCGCCCACCGCCACATTGAAGAGGACCAGGAAACAAAGGCATCATGTTTGGTGAGTTGAGCTTTTTGTTTGTGTCGGACTACCTTGGTGTATTACTTGAACACTTTCACAAATGTTTTCTGTTAGAACTGTCCTAGGCGACAAAGGCCTCCGAAGTGGAGCAAGTGCCAAGCTTCCTGAAAGTCGCCCACCAGCACACTGGACAGGAAGAGGAGCAGTAATCGAAGGCGTCATGTTTGGTGAGTTGAGTATTTTGGTGTTGTTGCGTTTTGTTTTTTTGCCTTATTTTAGGAGTGTGCATGGGTGTATGGGAATGGATGTGTGAGTGAATATCTTTACAATGCCATTCTTGTGCGCAGACTCTGGACCGTGGAGAAAGATGTCTAGGGCCTGACCTGCAATATCCGCGATAACGACATCATCAGGCTCTACGTGTCCGAGTCACCAGGAGTCAGCCTAGGCAAACTGTTGAAGCCATCCAGGAAAGGGTTATTGTGGAGGCTGTTAGAAAGGGCATTGTTGTCGGGAAATGTTGCACTATGTGTTGAACACATCTACAAATGTTTTTTGTCAGTACTGTCCTAGG
>JBHNNM010000905.1:0-843 GCA_048563625.1 Gammaproteobacteria bacterium
TTTTTGATAATGTGGTACTTCTCATTTGAAGCCTTTTTGTTGATGAATAATTGCCTGAATAACAACTATTTGATCATCAAATTGGCTTCATTTCAATTCCTAAAGATCATACCTATGATGGCAATATACGTAAAAATTATGGATGACAACAAGTACGAAAAAATACTTCTCCGCCTTGAAGAAGGTGAAGAATGCCCTGAGAAACACCATTTAGAGGCTTTAGTTGAAATGGATTGCAGTTATGAAGGTGCGACCCCAAAATACATTTGCATAGATATTCCAGAAGCTGTTGAACTAAGCGATGTCAGCAAATACCACACAGAAAATAATATTCAATGGGAATATGTAGCTCCAACTTATACTGAACTAAATCCAAATGCAGGGTGACAGGCAATACTGGAATCGCACAATTCATTTTCCCAATAATAAAAACATCTGTTTTAAAAGTGTTTGGGTTTACGATCGAGGCAATGAACTTATTGAGTATGTAAACCGGTTCCTGGGTTTACGTATGTGTGTGCATGTCGAGGATAATAAACTTCATTATGAAGGACTGCACTTTGTATTGAAGACAGGAAAACGATCAATTCCAATCCCGGAATGGTTGCTCCTTGGTCATACGACGATTATTGAAGCCCAAATAAATGACAGTGAATTTGAAATGGACTTTATTGTGAAACATTCTTTATTGGGAATGGTATTTCGTTATTCTGGAAAGTTTAAATGATGTGGCTATACTATTCCGGACACACAACTTAAAATACTTTTAAAAAGAGAGTGTGTTCAAAATGACAGATAAAACAAGACAAGCAAAGAGCTATACCCCGGAATTCAGAGAATCGG
>JBHNNM010000906.1:0-842 GCA_048563625.1 Gammaproteobacteria bacterium
TATTTAATAACAGCAGAATAAAATTTTCCGATTCATCCAGAATAAAACAGTCATTTTTCAGTCGTTGATCCAGTTTGAATTCAGACATCATATTTCCTTTGCTGTAATTTCATTGTAATTATTCAACATAATTCGAAGTTCGTTAGAGTGAGTGACTACAGGTACTGTGTTTACGGGGTTTTGAAAACATGGATGTTTTCACAAAGCGATATATGGAAGTACTTGAGCGCCCCCGTAAATGCAGTATCTGTAGTCACTCACGGACAGATACACTGTATAATCACATTGAATAGACAGACTTCAGTTTATGGTGAATACTTTCATGTATCGATAAAAACACCGGAATAATAATTAACACCATGACCGTGGCAAAAGCCAGACCAAAGGCAATGGAAACCGCCATGGGTATCAGGAACTGGGCCTGTAAGGAAGTTTCAAACAATAAGGGCAGCAGTCCGGCAATCGTGGTAAGAGAGGTCAGCAATACGGCTCGAAGGCGCTGTACCGATGCCTCTATTAAAGCCTCCTGTACAGCCATCCCTTTCTCCCGCATATGCTTATAAAAAGTCACCAGAATAATCGAGTCATTAACCACAATCCCCGACAGACCAAAAATACCAAAAATAGACAGCAGCGTCAGATCAATGCCCTGTATCCAGTGACCCCAGATAGCACCCACCAGACCAAAAGGAATAATCGCCATAACCACCAGCGGCCAGCCATAGGAAGCAAACACCTAGGCCAGTACGATATAAATCAGGGTCAGCCCCAGCAGGCCGCCCCATTTCATTTTGGTCATGGTTTCTTTTTGATCTGCTGCCCGGCCTTCAAAAGAATAATTA
>JBHNNM010000907.1:0-840 GCA_048563625.1 Gammaproteobacteria bacterium
TGTTGGCTGGACTACACTGTGGAAAGGCTGGTATCGTCTGCAAGACCGGGTAGATGGTATGATGATGGCACAATCCATCGCCTCTGAAGCTGTCTCATGAGATATGATCAAGAGACAGCCTGGAGGGAGAGGGAATGGATTATGCGGAAACCGGAATTATGCTGCAAATTAATCAACTGAGTAATAAAGGCAAAAATACTAACGACAGCCCGACTTTTGAGCAGCCGCTATCCTTATTGCGCAGTTGTCACGACAAAATCATTCATTTTTCTTCTTCCCTTTATAAACTTAGCCAGGCACTGCATAAAGACGGCTGGACACCGCAACTGGAAACGTCTGCCGATCAAATTCGCCATTATTTTAATGTTGCCGGACCGGAACATCATAAGGATGAGGAAGAACACCTGTTTCCTGCAGTTATTGCCCTGGATCCTGAATGTTCTCAGGCCCAGTCCATAGAGTTGATTACTCTGATAAACACCATGATCAAAGAGCATGTGGAATCCGACCTGCTGTGGGAGGAACTGGATAAGATGCTGGTAGAACGCACTGAAGATTTTAATACTCTAGAACAGATGGCAGAGCAGTTTGCCCAAAGCATGAGCGAACATGCGCAGATTGAGAATGAGCAGATTTTTCCCTATGCTGAACAGCATATCAGTGAGGATTTGTTTAAGAAAATGGGACGAGAAATTGCTAAAAGGCGAGGAATTAAGTTATAAATTGTAGTAGTTCCGACCTGATCTGACAGTCGGCTTGACTTAGTGAGAGTTTCCCGTTTTGATTAAAGGTGTGAATCTTTATAACAAAACAAAAGGAGACTCTCATGTTTCATACTAA
>JBHNNM010000908.1:0-839 GCA_048563625.1 Gammaproteobacteria bacterium
TTTAAGTACAAGCTGTGCCGAAAAGCCTTGGATACTATGTACAAATCTTTTATATTACCACAGTTTGACTACGCCGACATTGTTTGGGATAATTGTTCTGGAACACTTTCAAACATGCTCGAAAACCTGCATTTGGAAGCTATAAGAATTATTTTAGGAGCTGTTAGAGGAACAAGCCACGAAAAGTTATATAAAGAATCTGGATTTTGCACTCTAAAAGAAAGACGAAAACGTCACAAGCTGTTAATGTTTCACAAAATGATTAATCACCAGTGCCCCGGATACCTATCGAACTTAGTACCACCTCTAGTTTCAACAACAAACCCGTATCATCGAAGACGACCACATGAAAGAGTCATTCCCGCTCATAAAACAGAACTGTATGCAAATTCATTCATTCCGTCAACTACCCAACTGTGGAACACATTACCTCAAACTATACAAACAAATCCTTCAATTAGCCTGCTGAAAAAATATTTGTCAACGAATGACACTATGATTCCTATATATTATTATTTTGGTACTAGAAAGGAACAAGTTAAGCACTGTAGACTCCGACTTGCTATTAGCGATTTAAATTATGACTTATTCAGACGCCACCTTTTAGAAGACCCTATGTGTTCATGCGGATATACAGCAGAAACATCAGAGCATTTCCTACTACATTGTCCCCTTTATAATAGTATTAGAAATAAAACCATTAATAAACTAGATGAGAACGAAAGAAATATCAATACACTTCTGTTTGGAAACGACCAGCTACATTTAGAAACTAATAAGAAAATATTTGCTATAGTCCACGATTTTTTGCGCCAAACCGACCGCTTGTAAATCTGTAA